>DATLCH010000250.1:0-2083 GCA_035526465.1 Candidatus Limnocylindrales bacterium
ATGCTGCCCTACGTCGCCGGTTTCGTCGGCGAAGAACGTCTAGTCTTCGCCACCGACTACAACCACAGCGATTCGAAATTCCCCCACACCGTCGAAGAAGTGATGGAGCGCAAAGATTTGACCGACGGCTTGAAGGCAAAAATTATGGGCGAGAACGCCGCGAAGTTGTATAGCTTATAACTTTATCCAACTCTGTGAATCCCTAACTTCCTTGTCCCTATAGAGGCCGGGGCGCGCTGGTCATTTCGAGCCGGAGCGAGAAATCTTCCGTTTGTATGTGGTCGAACATGCCAGATCTCTCGCTCACGCTCGTGATGACAATATGCACGATTGCCGAATTGCGAGTCACGCCCCAAACGCGGCAAGGAACTAAGCGAGTGCTCTGACGTCTACCTTCCGAACTCCTGCGCTACTTGCCGCGTCAGCGAGAAATCCGCCAGCTCCGACGGCTTCATCGTAATCTTCGTCTTCGTCTGCTCGGCGATTCGATTGAGTTCGACCTGCACTTCTTGATCGCTTAACGACAGTGTCGGATTGAGCGTTTCCATGATCGCGTCGTAGACAGCTTCGGAAACATCTTTGTCCATCTTGTATTGATTCATGATGAACTGCACGGTCTCGTTCTTCCGAGTCCGAGCGAAATCGACCGCGCGGAATAGCGCGCGGATGGTCCGACGAATCTTCGGCGCCTCTTTGTCGAGCTTTTCCTTCGTAGTCACCAACCCAGTCGTGGGCGACACCGGAATAACATCGCTGGTTTTCACCAGATCGCGATAGCCCATGCGCTTGGCGAGAATGCTATACGGCGGCGTCAGCGCGACCGCCGGCATGCTTCCCTGCTGCAAGGTAGGGAAACCGTTTGCGACATCGCCGGTGGAGACCAGCTGCACGTCCTTATCGACACCGGACGGTTTGAGCGCTTCGAGGACTTGATAGAATTGCGTTCCCCAGTTGCCGCCGACGCCGACCATTTTGCCGCGCAGATCTTCGACTCGTAGAATATTTTTCTGCGCGACGATCCACAGATCGGCCTTTTTGGTGATGTTGAGAATCATTTTGAGCGGCGCGCCATTTACCGCGGCGCGCATGGCCGAACCGCCTGCGGTGGTGAAATCAATGGAGCCTGTCACCAACGCGGCGATGCCGGTGTTGGTGCGCATGACGATGATCTCCGAGGTCAACCCTTCTCGGGTGAAGAATCCTTCCTTGGCCGCCAAATGCACCGGCCAGGAAGCAAGACCGGGTGAGGATGGAGAGATGCGCAGTTTATCTTGCGCGGAAACGTTAGCGGCAAAAGTGAGAACGATCCAACCGATGGAAATTAAGTAGGAAGGATCAAGGCGGAAGGATGAAACGAGCCGTATTAATATGGCAAACTCTGGAGTCATCCTTGATCCTTCATCCTTTGGCCTTTTTAAAGTCCATAAAGCACTTTGGCATTATCGTAAAGAATCTTGTCGATGATGCGCGGTTCGACTTCGCCCTTGGTCTTGATCGTGCGCAAAGCTTCGATCTCAGACGAGGTGTCGTTGTGGCCGTAGTCGGAACCGATAATGATGTTATCCTCGCCGGAATACTTCAGCACCTGCGGCAGGTCGTCGTCGGTTTGGCAAGTCACCCAGACATGGTTGTCGCGGATCAAGTTGCGCGCTACTGAATTGTCGGCGCGCTCGAAACGCCGGGCTATCTCGATGGCCATGTAGGGTATCCACTGGGCGCGCACTTCGACAAACGCAAATTTTAATTTGGGAAATTTTTTCGGAATACCATCGTGGACAATTGCGTGGAAACCTGACAGCACCGGCGCTTTGAAACGCATGAAGCCGCTCTCGCCGTCGAACATCTCCATCCAATCGAAGTTGCCGGTCGATGCATGCACGCAAACCGGCAGCGCGGCTTTTTCCGCGGCGGCGTAAATGGGAAAGAAGGCGGGGTTGCTCAAGCGCTTATCGTCGATCATGCCGCGCAAGAAAATGCCGCAGGCGCCGTTGGCCCTGGCAAATTCGATCTCCGCCACCGTGCTCGGAATGTCGATAACCGGAACCTGGGCAATCCATTCGAGACGGGCTTCGCCCTTCTTGCA
>DATLCH010000255.1:0-2403 GCA_035526465.1 Candidatus Limnocylindrales bacterium
GTATTGGGCGTTAAAAATATGCTGCACAACGCCGGGTTCCTGGTTGTAGGCTTCTTCGATTAGATAGCTATTGTCCTCGATGACATCGATCGGCCTTTCCTCTGCCGCGTTAGCGCTGCTGGAGACGAGCCACACGAGCACGGCAACTAGTGCGCCGCAGCATTTTATATTTCGCATTATGCCTTCGCTGTAATCATACTGTCGAAAGTAGCGCAACTCGAGCTTCTGTTGAACCGCCGGCTTGGACTTATGCGAACGTGCTGAAGTATCCGAAGACGATTTGCCCCGTTCGAACATCAGTGTTCTCGAATCTTGAAGCGCGCGTTCTTCACGCTAATTCCACAGCGAAATTCCCATCCTCAACTTGCCATGCTCCAAGTCGTGGAGCGCCTCGTTGATTTGCTCGTAGCGATAGTTCTGCGTGATCAGGCTTTTCAATTCAATGCGCCCTTGTTGGGCCATTTGGAATACTTCGTCAACGTCGTTGGCTTGCCGGCTCGACACACCGGTAATGGTGATTTCGCGGGTTACGAAGTTGCCGCTGCTGATCGTGAACGGCCCGCTGCCCAAACCGCCAATGATGGTCGCCGTGCCCCCAGGCCGGGTTGCCTGAATGATCTGATCCGAGGTCTTGGCGTTGCCGATCGCTTCGAAGGCTTTGTCGACGCCGCCGCCGGTCAGCTTGATGACCGCTTTCACCGGATCATCCGCGTTTGCATTGATCGTGTGCGTCGCGCCGAAGTCTTTCGCCGCGGCTAATTTCTCGTCGGCGATATCAACCGCGATGATCGGATACGCGCCGAAGCATGTGAGAAATTGAATCGTATTGAGGCCGATGCCGCCGCAGCCGATCACGAGAGCCGACTCATTGGGCTCGAGTTTACCGCGATGCTTGACGGCGTTGTACGCGGTGGTCACCCGGCAGCCAACCACGCTCGCTTCTTCCATAGAAATACCGTCGGGGATTTTGAATATCATGTACGCCGGCACCGAGACGTACTGGGCAAAGCCGCCGACATTCCAGCGGGTCACCACGGTGCCGTCTTTCTTTTTTAAATTCGGCGGCGCCGGCCGGCGCTCGCAGAGGTTTTCGTGAGCGCTCAAGCAATAGCGGCAGCGGCCGCACTTGTAGCGCATACCGATGATCACCCGGTCGCCGACTTTGAAGTCCTTGCACTGGGCGCCAACGGCTTCGACGGTGCCCGCGACTTCGTGGCCGAGGATTGTCGGCGCGGTAAATCGATTACGGCCCTCGATGACTTTTAAGTCGGTGTGACATACACCGCAGGACACGACTTTGATCAGCACATCGTCATCGTGCACATCAGGCATTTCGAGATCTTCGATCTTTAGAGGTTGACGCACTTCATAGAGAACGGCGGCTTTCATGAGGACTCCTTTCGGGTCACGGCAAAAGAAAGGGCAACCACAGGGTTGCCCCGACAAATCGTCTTGCAAATAATTACGCTGCTAGACCGCCTACGGTCAAGGGAAAGAACACTTGTGAATCGGCTTTGCCTACTTTACTTGATCGCCTTAGCCCGCTCGATCATCTCCGGGGCTGAGAGCTCCTGACCGTAGAGCGGATTGGTTTGCTCAAATATCCTGGAACGATCGAGTCCACCCAGCACCGCCGGTTCAAAACCGGCGTCACGCACGAGCATGGATGCGACTCTCAACGCTTCTGGATCGTCGCCGGCCATCGGGATGGCCATGCGGGTTTCCGCGCGATTGGCATTGCTCCTGAGCCGACCGACGCCCAAAGTATTGAAAGCGCGTACTACACGCGCGCCGGGAAGCAGTCTTTGCGTGGTCAAACCGACGCCCTTCTCGCGCGCCTCTTTGCCGATCTCACCATCGCGCGCCAAGACTGCGTTGCCGGTGTCCAAAACAATTTTCCCGGCCAGATCCTTGGCGTAATCTTTTGCAATCTGTGCCATCGAGCCGTAGGGAACGGCGATCAGAATCACTTCGCCAAATGCGATTGCCTCGCTCACCGTACCGGCGCGCGCACGCGGACCAATTTTTGCCACCAGCTCTTTTAGATTCTCCGGATTGCGCGATGAAAACAGTACTTCATGCCCCGCCTTCACCCAAAACTCTCCCAGTGTGCTGCCGACGTTGCCGGACCCGATGATGCCGATCTTAGTCGGCGACGACGCACCCGGCGCTTGGGCAAAGCCAAACTGCGGCGCAGCGCCGATCAGCAGGGCCAACGTCAACATGAGCGATAGACCTTCTTGAAATGAGCGAGGAATCCATCTGCGCAAAGCAAGTCTTGTCATAACCGGTATCCCCTATACACACTACGAACTCCGCTACGGTTTGAACGTCTTGAACGGCTTGAACCTTTTGAACATGTTCATCGCCGATTAACGCGGATACAGCTCCTTGATAAACCCA
>DATLCH010000263.1:0-5401 GCA_035526465.1 Candidatus Limnocylindrales bacterium
ATCTCGGGCAACATGTTTAATAATGATGAATTTGGCGACTATGTTATTTACGCAGCATGGCCAAAGTACCGTGTCTTTATTGACGGGCGAACGGATATGTATGGCGCCTCACGGGTTAGGGAGTATTTGACGATTAGCCAAGCCAAGGACGGTTGGGAAGAGCTCCTGGAAAAGTACCAGCTAACCTGGGTGTTCCACGAGCCCACTTCAATGCTGTCAAAGATTCTCCTGGAGCGAACCGATTGGAGACTGATTTATTCTGACAAGGTCGCGAATATATTTGTAAAATCGTTGCCGCAACATGAGCATCTGATTGCTAAGTACGGCGCCACACAGCCCTACAAAGAGACAAGTAGCTATACAAATTAAAGTCAAGCAAATATAATCGGCCGATTGAGACTGTTCCGAAGCCCTTTCACATATAATTCGCGCCCGCTAACAAGCGAAGGAAGCCATACTTGGACGTTAATATAGGAATAATCGGCTTGGGCTACTGGGGACCCAATCTTCTTCGGAATTTTCATGCTTCGCCCGATAGTAATGTAATCATTTGTTGCGACAGCCAAGCCGATCGATGCCGGAAATTTGCCGTACAGTTTCCAAACTTCACATACTCGCAGCTTGCCGAAGACGTCATCAATCACCCCGAAGTGAATGCCGTTGCCATCGCCACCCCGGTGCAGACCCATTACGAGCTGGCGAAACAAGCGCTGCTTGCCGGGAAGCACGTCTTAATAACCAAACCGATGACTGACGACCTCGATGAAGCGAGAAAGTTAGTCGAACTTGCCGATAAAATGAAATGCATCCTGCAAGTTGACCATACCTTCATCTTCCATCCGGCGGTTGAGAAACTCAAAGACATAGTTACTCGCGGCGAACTGGGCGAGCTCTATTATTTCGATTCGGTGCGCATCAATCTTGGACTGTTTCAATCCGATGTCTCGGTCATCTGGGATTTAGCGCCTCACGATGTTTCGATCATGGATTATCTTATCGATCGACCGGTGCAATGGGTCCAAGCCATCGGCGTCTCACATGCCGGGCACAAATCCGAGAGTATGGCATACATAACGGTCCAGTTCGCCGGAAATGTTCTCGGTCATTGCCATGTGAATTGGTTGGCGCCGATGAAGACTCGTTTAGTCATGCTCGGAGGTTCGCGAAGGCTAGCCGTATACGACGACAATCTCGTCACCGAGAAGGTCAAAATCTACGACAAGGGCATTACCCGAAGCAGTATCGAAGGGCTTTACGACGCGCTCGTGCAATATCGCAATGGCGACATGTACGCACCGGCTATTGAAAACAGCGAAGCGCTAGGACGCGAGATTAAGCATTTCAATCACTGTGTCAAACATTCGAGCACGCCCATAACCGATGGGAAAGCGGGACTCCGCGTCGTCAGTATTCTGACAGCCGCACAGGAAAGCAGCCGCAACAACGGCATACGGGTCATTCCAGCAAGCGTTAACTGAGCCGCAGCAACGTTTTAATGCACCAGGGTAGCGAGAATTCGCAGAGTTGCGATATTGCCCAAGTGGACGACCGCCTACCGAGACACTCCACTCCCGAGTTTCCTCAGAGCTATCCAAAGGGTATGACCATTTGCGTACCCGCGTTCAACGAAGAAGCCACGATCCGTCAGGTCGTCACGGACGCGGCCACGACTTTAGAGCAGACATCATTGCCGGGGGAAATTTTAGTCATCGACGATTGTTCCACCGACGGCACTTGGAAAATTCTCTCGGAAATGCAAAAAACTGTGGCCCGATTGCAGCTTCGACGCCATGAAACCAATCAGGGCATCGCAATAACGTTCGCCGAACTCTATCAGTGGGCCGGAAAAGGACTGGTCTTTCTCAACTCTGCCGATGGTCAGTGGAAAATGAGTACGCTCCTGCAGCTTTTACCGTTGGCGAAACGATATGAAATCGTCATCGCGCGCCGGCCGGTTAAACACTACAGCTTCGCCCGGCAATTCGTATCCTGGCTGTTTAACGCCGTGCCGGTGGCTTTCTTTGGCATCCGCACTTACGACGCCGGCAGTGTTAAACTCGTGCATCGCGAGATTTATGACATTCCAATCATTAGTCACGGCGTCTTCGGTGAAGCCGAAAGAATCATCCGTGCGCGACGCAGGGGATTTCGCATTGGTGTCCGGGACGTCGAGCACTTTCCACGTATCAGCGGCCAAGCATTGGGAGCCAAGCCACGCCTGGTAATTGAAGCCATGAGAGACCTATTACGGTGTTGGATCGATATTATTATGCGACGGCGGAATTAACGGGGTCGCGGTTTGAAAATCAAAAAACCTCCGGTGAGAAGAAAAAATGCGCCGCGCAGCAGCGGCGGGATGCACCAAAATATCGCTCCTGATGTGAAACTTGGAGCCGGTGTGAAAATTTATGAATTCGTGAATCTCTATGGCTGTGAGATCGGTACCAACACCAAGATCGGCACCTTTGTTGAGATTCAAAAGGGCGCGCGCATCGGCCGAAACTGCAAAATATCAAGCCATAGTTTTATTTGCGAAGGAGTGCAGATCGATGACGAGGTTTTTGTCGGTCACCATGTAGTCTTCATCAACGACCGCTATCCAAGAGCAACCGCAGCCGTTGGCAGGTTGCAGACCGCAGACGACTGGCAGGTCGTACCTACATTGGTCGAGCGCGGAGCTTCGATCGGTTCCGGGGCAGTGATTCTCTGCGGAGTCAAGATCGGCGCTGGCGCGATGATCGGCGCCGGCAGCGTAGTTACAAAAGACGTTCGGCCCAACACGATTATCGCCGGCAACCCGGCGCGCCTTCTGCGCAAATCAACGAGGACACGATGAACAATCGATCTGGCGCCATTCCCTTTGTCGATCTAAGTCGCCAGCACATTGAAATAAGGCCCCAAATCGACGCGGCCATTCAGCGCACACTGGATCGAGGGACATTTGCGTCGAATCAAGCTGTGGAGGATTTCGAGGAGAACTTTGCCCATTATTGCGCCACGCGTTTCTGCGTGGCGGTAAATTCCGGCACCAGTGCCCTACACCTTGCGCTAAAAGTCGCCGGGGTGGGCACCGGCGACGAAGTCATTACCACCCCTTTTACTTTCGCGGCGACGTCATGGGCCATCTCCTATGTGGGCGCGAGACCGGTTTTTGTCGACGTCGATGCGCGAACTTGCAACATCGATGCAGCACGAGTAGCACGTGCCATCACCCCAAAGACTCGCGCAATACTTCCCGTCCACCTATACGGCCAAATGGCGGATCTGAAGCCTATTCGAGCACTCTGCGATCAACATGGCCTGGCGCTGATCGAAGACGCCGCACAGGCCCACGGAGCCGAAGACAGCGGGCATCGAGCGGGCGGCTATGGAGATCTCGGATGTTTCAGCTTTTATCCAACGAAAAATCTCGGAGCCTTCGGGGAAGCTGGCGCAATCACAACGAACAACGAGAAATTTGCCGCGCGTCTGCGTAGCTTACGCGATCATGCTCAGACCGAGAAATACCGTCACGACGAACTTGGATTTAATTACCGCATGGACGAGCTACAGGGAGCGATTCTCAACGTTAAGCTCGCTTATCTCGACGGCTGGAATCGGGCGAGATCTGCGATAGCGCAATCGTATACGAACAAATTGGCCAAGACCAAACTCACCCTCCCAAATGAGTCGCCCGGGAAAAAGCATGTGTGGCACCTTTTTGTGGTTCGCTCTAATCAGCGGGAGCATCTTTGTAAAGCACTTTTGGAGGCGGACATTGGCAGGGGTCTCCATTATCCTATACCGCTTCACCTGCAGCCGGCATACAAGTTTCTCGGTTACAATTTAGGTGACTTCCCGGTCGCCGAAACTGTGGCCAAAGAATGTTTAAGCCTCCCTCTGTTCCCCGGTTTAAGGGAATCGGAACTTGATTACGTCTGCCAGGTCCTTTGCGGGCAGCAGTGACAATTGGCTTCAGCAATAATTGTCGAATGATCGAAGCAATCATCATCTGGCTTCGCCCGACACCCGAATGGCGCTGATCGCCGCGCCAAAAAAACTCAAACCCGCTGCCGTCAGGCAAGCGAAACGGAATCCGCGCATGAACGCGGCCAATCCCACCGCGCTTCCGTCGGCTGCCAGTTGCTGCGTCAAAGCTTGCAGCGACGAAGCGCCGTTCGCGGCCAACTGCGCACCGACGATGGTCGTCGCCACCGCCGCGCCGATCGAATAACCCAAGCTGCGCACGATCGATAGAAACGCCGAACCGACGCCGAGCCGGTGGCGTGGCACCGCAGTCATGAGCAGATTGTTATTGGGCGTTTGGAAAAGTCCCATCCCGACACCGACCAGTCCAAGGCAGACAGCGATCTGAACGGGTGCGGACACCGGTGAAAGGAAACTCATCAGCACAAACGCGACGCCACTTACCGTCAATCCGGCCGCACATAGCCGTTCGGCGGCAAACCTTTCCGACATCCAGCCGGTCAACGGCGCCAACAGCGCCATTGCCAACGGCGTAGGAGCAACGAGAAATCCCGCGCGCAGCGGATCCAAACGGAGCGCGAATTGCAAATAGAAAGGCATCAACAGGATGCTGATGCTCATTGTAATGAAGCTGATCCAGCGCGCGCCGTTGCCGAGAGTAAACGCAGGGATACGAAACAGCGCCAGATCGAGCAAAGGTGCGCCCGCGCGCCGCTCCCAATGGATGAAGAAAGCCAACAGCGCAATGCCTGTGAGCAAAGACAAAACCACCAGCGGCGACTGCCAACCGGCTTTCTGCGCCGTGGTGAGGCCAAACAGTATTAGCGAAATGCAGCAGGCGAAGGATATCGCTCCGATAAGGTCGAAAGGCTCCTTTTTGACTTCCGAGGGCTTGAAACTTTCCGCCGGCAGCAACAAACGCGCCGCGCCGAAGCCGCAAAACGCGAGAACTGCGGAGACAAAAAAATTAGAGCGCCAGCCGAAGCTATGGGTCAACAAACCGCCGATCACCGGTCCCATGGTGTAACCGATGGCCGAGATCGCACCGCCAGCGATGCCCATGGCGCGGCCGCGTTCCGCCACCGGGAACAATGCCGTCACCAGAGCAAAATTATTGGCCATGATGAGCGCGCTACCGGCTGCCTGCACAGCGCGAAAGATAATTAGCTGCACGGCGTTCTGGGACGAACCCGCGGCAATCGAACTCAATCCGTAAAGAATGAATCCGGTCAGAAACAAATTGCCGACACCGAGCAGATCCGACAGCCGCCCGCAGGGCAAGTGAAGCGACGCCGTGATCAAGGCATAGACGAGTGCAACCCAGCTTACCAATGCCAGATCGGCACCGAACTCAGTGATGATCAGCGGCAGTGCGATGCTTAACTGTCCGCTGTCGGCAGTGACAATTAACGTGGCAATGGAAGCCACCGAAAGC
>DATLCH010000302.1:0-3924 GCA_035526465.1 Candidatus Limnocylindrales bacterium
ATCGCTCGATGTCACCATTACAGCCGTAAGAGCCAATCCGCCGATCGATATCACCGTGCCGAGCAATGTACGCAGCGAGCCGGTGACGGTGAAATCGGATAAAATCGTCGACGGAGTTTGGTTTATCGGCGGCGGGTCGCATAACAGCGTGCTCATCGAGATGAAAGATTATCTGATCGTCGTCGAAGCGCCGTTGGACGATGTCCGTTCAACCGCGGTGATGGGCGAAGTCAAAAAACTGGTTGGCAATAAGCCGATCAAATATTTAGTCAACACGCATCACCACATCGATCATTCGGGTGGAGTCCGCGCGTACGCGGCTGAAGGCGTCACGATCGTCACCCATGAACTGAGCCGGCCTTATTTCGATAGGGCAACCGCTAACAGCTGGACCCTGAGCCCGGATCGATTGGCCAAAGCCAAGAAAAAGCCCGTGTTCCAGACCATGGGCGATAACATGGTGTTGACCGACGGGACGCGCTCCGTGGAGCTCTACCAGATTGTCGGCAATGGCCATCACGACGGATTGGTTATGGCTTATCTCCGCAAGGAGAAGCTGTTGGTCGAGGCCGACGCGTTTTCGCCTTTCGGCGTCCCAAAAACACCTAATCCTTATTCGGTTAACTTGGAGGCTAATGTTCGGCGCCTCAATATCGATGTCGACAAGATTCTGCCGCTCCATGGCGAGGTCGTAGCTTACGCCGAGCTAATGAAAGCGATTGGCAAGGGGCCGGGCGACAAGGCGGCCGAAAAAGCACCCGAAAAGCCGCCAGCAAAAACCCCCGAAAAGGCGCCGGAAAAGGCACCGGAAAAAACCCCGGCGAAATAATATTTCATTGTTCCGGAAAAAACAGGCGCGCAGCGCGGCAAGAGTCGCACTCGCGCCTTTTTTTGTCTTCTATGTTGACCATCTCTCGCGTAATAAATTGTGGGGCTCGTAACAAAAGACTCGTAGATTCTAGGAGGCTATTATGTTCAGCAAACTTCTAACGGCGCTTGTACTAGCCACGCTGATGGGTCTTCGCGCCGAGGCTCAGGAGAGCGATCTTCAGCGCATCGCGGATATGCTCGACGTCTCGAGTACCAAGACGTTTCAGTTCACCGCCAATGGTTCCATGTATTTCCTTGGCCAGAGCACCAGTCCGGCGGCACCCTGGCCGCTGCAGTTCGTCAAAAGCATGACACGAGTTTACGATTTCACGGCCGGAGCCATGCGCGACAGCGTCGTGCGCATGACGGCCGACAGCTTGCCGATCGGTCCGGAGCAGCAATCTGTCGCGTTGGTCAGCGGCGACCTGGCCTGGAACGTGGCGGGAAAAGAAACCCCTGCGAGGTTGTTTGAGGCCGCCGAGCGCGCGCATCAGATCGTTATCTCACCGCATGGACTTATGCGCGCTGCGTTTGCCAACAATGCCGCTGTCACCAAGAAGTCCATAGACGGCCGCGAGATGACGATAATTTCATTTACCGTCCGCGGCAACCATAAGGTGGTTGCCTACGCCAATGATCAGAACGCGATCGAACGGGTGGATTCCGCCTACGGGAGTCCGGTGGTCGGCGATATGAACGTAGTGACCTACTACGGTACCTACCGCGACTTTGGCGGCATCAAGTTTCCGTCCAAGATCATCCAATATCAGGATGGCAAGCCGTCATTGGATGTGACGGTCACCGCCGTCAGTGCCAATCCGCCGGTCGATATCGAAGTTCCAGCGAATGTGCGCGACAACCCTGTGGCTGCGAAATCCGAGAAGATCGCTGACGGGGTTTGGTATATCACCGCTCCTGCCAACAACAACAGCGTGCTGATCGAGATGAAGGATTATTTGATCGTCGTCGAGGCGCCGCATGGTGAGCAGCGCTCGCTGGCGGTGATGGGTGAGGTCAAAAAGCTCGTGCCCAACAAGCCGATCAAGTATGTGATCAACACACATCATCACTTCGACCACTCCTCTGGCCTGCGCGCTTACGCGGCCGAAGGTGTCACTATCGTGACCCATGAGATCAACCGTCCGTACTTCGAACGGGCCGCGTTAAATTCCTGGAGCCTCGGGCCCGATCGCCTAGCCCGGTCGAAGAAGAAGCCGGTGTTCCAGAGCATGGGCGACAACATGGTACTGACCGACGGCACGCGCTCCGTGGAACTCTACCAGGTCGTCGGTAACGTGCATCACGACGGGATCGTCATGGCTTACTTGCGCAAAGAGAAATTGCTGATCGAAGCCGATGTCTTTACGCCGGGTCCGGTGGGCGCCGAGCCGCCCAAAGTTCCCTCCCCTTCGGCGGTTAATTTAGAAGCCAACGTGCGCCGCCTGAACATCGACGTCGATCGCATCGTGTCGATCCATCAGCGCGTCGTTCCGTACAGCGATCTGCTAACTGCCATCGGCAAGAAGCCGGCGCCGCCGGCGAAGTAGACAGAGCGGAAATGGAGTAGCCGAATTGCAGTAATGGAGTGATGGATTCTGGATTCCATTACTCCGTCGCTCCAGCACTCCAATCAACCTCAGTGTTGACGCTGCAGTTATTCTAAGATAGCCGTGAGCTCGTCACGTTGACCATCGCGGCTTGAGCTCCTGGCGGGCGGCGCAACCCAGGATTCCCGCCGCGTGTAAATTCTTCACGAATTTGCTGGATCAGAAAAACGTGGCTGGGAATGCTCCGTCACCGGGGCAGTGATGACGAGCTGCGCGAAAGAACTAACCAGCGCGCCGCCCGATGTCATCGGGCGTTGAAAAATTACTGGCGGATGAGCCAGATAACCGTAATTTTACGGCGTGTGTTCAAAAGATTCGGAGTACACATCTATGTTCAACAGGATTCTTCTGAGTCTGGGATTATTTCTAACGAGCGCGCTTGACGCCGGTGCACAGGCGCCGTTCTACCAAAATAAGACCGTGACGATCGTCGTCGGTTATCTGGCTGGCGATGGTTATGATGTTTGGGCGCGGCTGTTGGCCGCACACATGGGCAAGCATATTCCCGGCAATCCCAACTTCGTGGTCGTCAATACACCGGGAGCCGGTTCGATGATTGCCGCGAACAATATTTATAATGTTGCCAAACCGGACGGTCTGACGATGGCTGCCATCGGACCGTCGCTTTATCTCGATCAGGTGATTGGCAAGAAAGAGGTCAAGTTCGATTGGAGCAAGTTTGGCTGGGTCGGTTCCACGGAGAATACGCCGTGGCTGTTTTATATGAGCACGACGACGCCGTTCAAGAGCATTGAAGATGTGCGCAAGGCCAAGGAAGCGCCCAAATGCTCGGCGACCAGTAGTGGCACCAGTGGTCATTTCATTCCCAAGCTTCTCGAAGAGGCCTTTGGCGCCAAGTTCACCGTGGTCATGGGCTACCAGGGCGGCTCAGAGCAGGATTTGGCCTTCGAACGAGGCGAAGTGGTATGCCGGGCATTGAGCATTCCGACTTTTTTTGCGCGCGAGCCGTTTACCACCTGGCGCAAGAAAAATATGGTGCGTATTCTGCTGCAGACCGGCCGCAAGCGCGACCCGAAGATGCCCGACGTGCCGACGATTCATGAGCTGATGACGGAACACAAAACCCCGCCACCGACCCGGGCTCTGGTCACGGCGATCCTTGCTTCAGGCGATCTCGGCCGGCCCTTCATCACGCCGCCGGCGATTCCGGCTGACCGATTGAAGATTCTCCGCGAAGCATTTCGCAAGACCATGGCCGACCCGGGTTTTTTGGCCGATGTGAAAGCGCGTAAATTTGAAATAGATCCCGACTATGGCGAGGAGTTGGAGGCATTAGCAAAAGAAATAGTCGCGCAACCGAAGGAGATTGTTGAGCGCATGAAGAAACTTCTTTCCGAGTAATTCGGCAGAGAGTTCCGCGACTGATGTTCTTTGCGACAATTAACCCACCTAAGTCATTTTTGTCTCGCGCCGCCACGTCCGAGCG
>DATLCH010000307.1:0-5000 GCA_035526465.1 Candidatus Limnocylindrales bacterium
AACTCTTTGATCTTCCAAGCAAACAGGAACAGCCCGAAAGCCAGAGACGCTGCGGCGGGCCAAACAAAGTTTCGCTTTAAATTGTCCCAGGAGGCGCGCCGCCAAGCGATAATTGGCCCGACGCCCATCAAGAAAACTAAAAAGAGAAACAACGGCACCGTGACGGTGTTGAAGTACGGCGCACCGACGCTGACCTGCGCGCCGGCGACGGCTTCGGAGATTAAAGGAAAAATCGTGCCGAGAAAAATTGTAAACAGCGCCGACACGAGGACGATATTGTTGAGCAGAAACGCCGACTCGCGGCTGACCATGGAGTCGAGTTCGGGTTGTTCTTTCAAAAGATCGGCGCGATAGGCGAGCAGGCCAAACGAACCAATAAGTATGACCGCCAAAAAAGCGAGAAAAAATATCCCCACCGGGCCGGACGAAAATGCATGAATCGATGAAATGATGCCTGAGCGCGTCAAAAAAGTGCCGAAGATAGTCAAGCTGAAGGCGACGATGATCAGCGACAGGTTCCATACTTTGAGCATGCGTCGGCGCTCTTGGACCTGAATCGAATGTAGGAAAGCGGTGGCCGGCAACCACGGCATAAACGCGGCATTCTCCACCGGATCCCACGCCCAGTAACCGCCCCAACCGAGAACATGATAAGACCACCAGGCGCCGACCAGATTACCGGCGGTGAGAAAAAACCAGGCGATAATCGTCCAGCGGCGCGTGCTGACGATCCAAGCTTCATCGAGTTTTCCGACGATCAGCGCGGCCATGGCAAAAGCGAAGGGCACGGTCAGACCGACAAAGCCGGTATAGAGCAGCGGCGGGTGACTCATCATATTGGCGTCTTCCAGCAATGGATTTAAACCGCGGCCGTCAAGCGGGATCGGCGAGATGGTGTCAAACGGGTTGGACAAAAAACCAATGACGCCGAGAAAGAATGCCGAGACGATTGAAAAAATCATGATCACCCAGGGCATCATGTCATGGTGCCGGTTTCGATAGACCCGGGCGACGATGCCGGCGAAGATGATCAGGAGCCATTCCCACAGTAGAAGCGAGCCTTCGAGCGCACCCCACAAACCGGTGACGCGATAGTAAATCGGCGTCGCGCGGGTGGTGTTGAAGGCAACATATTTGATGGAGAAATCGGTGGTGACCAAGCCATATATGAGCGCGACGGCGGCGCTGGTGACGAGGACGAACTGGCCGAGAATAGAATAACGCGCTACCGCGCGAAAATTTGCTCCCGCCGAGCGCGCCGCGACGATTGGGCTAAAGATCCCGATCAGCGCTGCTACGAAAGCCAAAAGGATCGCGGTATGACCTAAACTCGCTGTCACTTGGCGCCGGCTTCCTTGGCGGGAACAAAGCTCTTGCTCGCGCCTTTGCCGTCGGCATGTGGACTATAGTCTTCGGCGTGCTTGGCCATAATCGTCGTGGCGTGAAACACGCCGTCGTTTTCGACGCGCCCTTCGACCACGGCACCCTTGCCTTCGACGAATAGATCCGGCGGCACGCCTTTGAAATAGACGGGGAAGTTGGTACTGCCGTCGGTGATTTGAAATCTGTAAGTGAGATTCTGCAAATCTTTTTCCATCGAGCCTTTGACCACCATGCCGCCCATGCGGACGAACTTGCCGTGCATCGACTTTTCTTCAGCGCGGAGCTCCGAGGGCATCTTGAAATAAACCAGCGCCTGCTGCATGCCGCCGTAAATAATGTAGCCAAGCGCGGCGAGTATGACGGCACCGCCGATCAAAAATCGTTTAGCTTTTGTCATGGTTGGCGGCCGCCTCCGACGACCTTAAGCGGTTGAGTTCGGCTTCGGCGGCGTTATAGCGGCGCTTCAACAAAAACCAATACATGAGGATGACGCCGCAAACAATTCCGTAGGCGAGCGAGACATATCCCCAGGCGCCCATCAAACTCCTCGCTCCAAGCGCAAGGCTTTGATCTCCTGGCGCATCTCGCCGACGCGGTAGCGCAGCGACAACAAATAAAAGTACAGCAGGAGAAAACCGACGAAACTGATCGTCAGGGCGGTCAGCATGGCTGGGTGGACATTCTCCCACGGCGCTTTGTCGGGGCGCAGAATCGATGGCGGCTGGTGCAACGTACGCCACCAATAGACTGACATGTGAATCAGCGGGATGTCGAGAAAACCGAGAATCCCGAGGATCGCCGCCGCCGAGGCAGCGCGCTGTTCGTCTTCGATTGACGAGCGCAGCATCAAATAGCCGGCATAGATGAGTAGTAAGATCGCCGTCAAAGTGAGCCGGGCATCCCAAGTCCACCAAACTCCCCAAGTCGGCTTGCCCCAGATGGAACCTTCTATGATTGTCAGAGCGGTGAAGAGTACGCCCAATTCGGCGGCGGCGTGGGCGAGGAGGTCGTCCTTGTTGTCGCGCTTCCAAAGATACATGCCACTGCCAATGAAGACTAAAAAGTAGGAGAGATAAGCGGTCAGAATGCTCGGCAGGTGAAGGTACATAATGCGCTGCACTTCACCCTGGTAGGCGTCGGGCGGCGCCACCAGCAAACTCCAGCAGAGGCCGGCCACGACGGCGACCAAGGCCAAGACCCCGAGCATGCCTTTGCGTCGCTTTACCGTCTTCGTCGACCGCTCCATGATTAGCTTTCAATCACCCAATCGAAAATCAGCACGCCAATGGTTAAAAAGATTACGTCGAAGCCGATGAGCAGCCGCAGCCATGCGATGGCATCGCCAAAGCTACCGGTCCTGAGGACCATTTCCATGCAGCGGATCGTTGCGAGGATTACCGGAATCATTAAGGGAAACAACACCAGCGGTAAGAGCAACTCACGCGCTCTGGCTCGCAAGGTGATTGCCGCCGTGATCGTCCCCAGCACACAAAAGCCCAAGGTGCCCAGTAAAGTTACCAAAAAGAGTTGTGGTAGCAAGTTCCACGAGCCCAAATTGAACAAGATCCAAAACAATGGAATGACGACCGACTCGACCAGCAGCATAAGAATTAAATTGAATGCGGATTTGGCCAAGAATAGCGCGCCGCGATCGAGCGGCGACAGCAGCAAGGCATCCAGACAATGATTGTCGCGTTCGGCTTGGAATAGCTGCGCCAAACCCAAAGTGCCGGTGAAGAGAAAAGCCAACCAGAGGAGCGCCGGCGCCAGTTCGACGACTTTGTCCGGGGGCATATCGAAGGCGAAGTGAAAGACGAACAGCAGCAGCGTGCCGAAAAAGAACATGGTCAGCAGGCTGTCGCGCCGGCGCCACTCCAATAGCAGATCCTTGCGCAAGAGCAGATAGGCTTGCCTGAGAAGCGTCATGGGCCGCTGCGCGGTAAGAAATCGCCGAAGGCATGCTCGAATGCCGGCCAGGGTGTTTGCTTTCTTTGATCGAACTGGAGCCGCCCTTGATGCAAGATCAGCGCGCGGTCGCACAGTTTTAGTGCGCGCGCGACATGGTGCGAGGCCATGATTACAATGTGTCCTCGGGCGCAATGCGCTTTCAGAAAGTTTTCCAATAAGTCGATGCCGCTGCCATCGAGTACGCCGTAAGGTTCGTCGAGTAGCAACAACCCGGGATCGAGTAGCTGCCATTTGGCAATGGAGAGCCGGCATTTCATGCCGGCGGACAAGTTGCCAACATAATCCCGGGCGCGCGTACTGAGACCAACTTGTAATAAGGCCGAGTCCAGCGCGCTGGCTGAACTGTCCTTATCGTAAAGTGCCGTGAAAAAACGCAGGTTCTCCACAGCCGTCAATTGATCGTAGAGATGCTCGGCGGGCGCGAGCAAGCCGATCTGGCCGCGCTCCGCGATGGCGGTGCCGGTGAGCGGTCGGCCGTCGAGCTCGATCACACCGGCCGTGGGCGGCGTCAAACCGGCGAGCAGTTTGAGCAACGTGGTCTTGCCAGCGCCGTTGGGGCCGAGCAGGGCGACGAACTCGCCGGGCGAGAGCGTCAAATCAAAATGGCGCAGTGCCCAGAGGTAACCATAGGCTTTGGCGAGTTGTTTGACGGTGAGGCGCAAGATTGGTCCGTTGACAGCCCGCGCGGATCACTTCGCAGTGCGAGCGGCTCGACTATAGTGATGGACGGTTGGGGATTCAAGCAGCACGTTTAATATCG
The DNA here is from genome assembly GCA_035526465.1 of Candidatus Limnocylindrales bacterium. GTDB lineage: Bacteria > Desulfobacterota > Binatia > UBA9968 > UBA9968 > DP-20. Next base: position 4,112 of record DATLCH010000307.1, read on the forward strand.
ATTCGTTATGTCATTTGGTTGACTTTTCGCAGCCGAGACCTCTATGTAAAGAGGCAATTCAGTTTTCGCGAAATAGAGGAGGAAGCAATGAATCCCGTGGTTACGGTCACCGGGTTTTGGGACGCATTTACAACTAAGATCGCCGTTTTTCTGCCGAATCTGCTGTTTGCTATCGCGATCATTTTGTTGGGTTGGGTGATTTGCAACGTCATCAAACGGGTCGTCGTGCGTGTACTAAAGATCTGCCAGTTCGACGTTCTTGCCGAGCGCTCCGGCATCAAGCAGATCCTCGAACGCGGCGGCGTGCGCCAGACTGCTTCGGATATCGTCGGTCTGTTGGCGTTCTGGTTTCTTTTCCTGATTGCCATCGTTACCACGCTGGAGACGCTTAACCTGAGCGGCGCAACGGATACGTTGCATACGATCTATCTTTACATTCCAAAGATCGTCGCAGCGTTGGTGACGCTCATCTTAGGGCTCTACTTTGCTAATTTTCTCGAGTCGGTTACCCGGACTTCGTGCGCCAACGCTGGATTGGAGGCCGCGCCATCGCTCGGCCGCGCGGCGTATATCGGTACCAGCATTTTCGTCATCGCCGGTATATTCGAAATTCTCGATATCGCGTCGGAGATCGTCATTTGGGCGTTCATTTTAGTATTCGGCGCAGTCTGTTTAGCCCTTGCCTTGGCGTTCGGGTTGGGCGGCCGAGATGTCGCCGGCCGCTACCTCGAAAGGTGGTTAGAGCAGAAGAAAAACGAGTAGTTAGCTACCTTGACTACGAGTACCCAATCAGTTAGTTTCAAGCAGTTAAAAAATTATTTTCCTGCAAATAGCCTAAAGCGCGCGCAATTGTTCGTCGCTCTTAGGCTTTTTTTGCACGTGAGGAGAT
>DATLCH010000314.1:0-14458 GCA_035526465.1 Candidatus Limnocylindrales bacterium
TGCAAGACTAAGAATCAATACGACCGTGAACGCAATATCGCCGCTCGGCGCGGTTGTTTTCATTCGTCCCATCACTCCAACACTCCAGTAAAAAAGATGTCCATTCGAAGGGAACTTATTTCTCCGGCTCATACTGCAGACTGTCGCGGATCAGATTCGATATGCCGCGGGCGATGGGCCGGCGAATTTCTTCGCCGACGTGGGCGAGACCGCCCAGGGCACGGCCCAGGATCGCGAAGCTTTTCGACATCTGCCAATGGAAGCCCATGTCCTGAGAGATTGCGGCAATGGCGCCGGTGACATTGACCGGCAGATGTTTGCCGACTTTCTGGTCGGCGATCTTGGCGATTTTTTTCAACAGCTCGCAGTTGCGTTTGTAGACCTTGGTCTCCTGGGCTATCTCGAACAGCCGGTCGGCGCGCGGGTCGCCGCCAGTATGAATGCCATGGCCGATGCCGGGGATGAGTTGATTATTCGCTAGACGGCGTTCGACGGTCTTGAGCGCGACCGCGTCGAGGTCGGCATCCTCTGCTTCTTTGGCGAGCGCATCGCTGAGCATTTTCGCGCAATACTCCGACGAGCCCAGATGCACGCTGCCGGCGCCGAGGATCGCCGCAGCTACGGCGCCCTGAATCGCTTCGGGCGCCGAGTGAAAAGTCATGCGCGCGGCAGCGGCGCCGGTGGTCATGCCATGGTCGACCAGCACGATCAACATCGAGTCGATCATCTTGCCTTCATCGGCAGTGGGAAGCCGCCCTTGGAGCATCAAGCAGACCATCTGCGAGAAACTGATCTTGCCGAGCAGGTCCTTATTCAAATCGTAGTTGCGCACGTAAATCTTATCGAGCTCGGCGCGGCCCATTGCGGAAACAAGTTTCGGTGTGTCTGCCATGCTATCCTCCAGGCCTTAATTTTGCGTTTCCAGTTTGGGTTGCGATCGAAAACTTTAGACCGGAAACGTCGTAGTTAATTCAGCTTCAACAACTTTGCGGCATTGCCGCCCATAATTTTACGCTGCGTGTCGCCATCGAGATCTTTGCGATTGATGATCATATCGGTGACACCGGGAAAAGTTGCATCCCAGTGCGGATAGTCGGAGGCGAACACAACACGGTCGGCGCCGATGGATGCGATCACTTCGCCCAAGCGGGTTTCGTCGGCTTCGAATGAGACGAAACATTGGCGGCGGAAGTAGTCGCTCGGTTTCAGTTTCAGCCACGGCACTTGGAACGGCAGCACTTCATAGTGCTCGTCCATGCGCCAGAGCCAATAGGGCAGCCAGCCGGCGCCCGCTTCGAGAAAAACGCACTGCAATTCGGGATGGCGCTCCAAGGCGCCGCGGCAGATCAAGCTCAAGCTCGCAAGCATCTGCTCCAAAGGATGAGAAATTGTATGAGTGAAAAACCACTGACCGGTAAAACGATCGGCGCCGGCCGTGGGCATGAACGCGCCCGAACCCTCATGGATCAACAGTGGCACGCCGAGATCGACGACTGCCTTATAGAGAGGATCATAATACGGATCGTCGATGTTGCGGCCTTTGACCGGATTCGGTCGGACGAAGACGCCTTTGAAGCCCAACTCATTGACCGCGCGTTTCGCTTCATCGATGGCGAGCTTGACATCTTGCATGGGCAGCGCGGCGACACCCATCAAGCGCTTTCGATCTGCGCCGCAGTAGTCGTAGAGCCAATTATTGTACGCGCGGCAAAGCGCAGCGGCGTAGCCCTCTTCATGCACCGAGGTTAAGTACAAACCGGCGGAGGGGAACAATAGGCCGCGCTCAATGCGATCGCGGTCCATTGCCTCGAGGCGCTGTTTGGGATGGGTCGCCAAGTGACGTCCTTCATTCACCGGTGAACCGTCGGTCTTAATTCGGAATGGCGACTCGTCGGGGCGGCGATGATGGCGATCGCCCTCCAGTCGGAATAACAGCTGGCCGTTGGCAACTTTTTCGACCTTGGGAGCGCGCTCGCGATACGGCGCCTCCAGATACTTCTCAAACAAGTCGTCGGCTTCGCGCACATGGCCGTCGATGTCGATGATACGAATTTCATTATCAGCCATTTTTCTGGTCCTTCGAAGAGGTATTCACCACGAACGAGACGAAGAGCACGAACTCCCGAAGGAATATGTGCCAAAACCGTCGTATCCTTCGTGCCGCCTTTGAAAATACAGCTAAAGAAAGATCTTTCACTTCGTTCGAGATGACAGAAATGCTTGCTTTGTTGTCATTGCGAGGCCCGCGAGAAATCCTTCTCCAGTCTTTGCATTTCCTTATAGGTCATCGTGGTGAACGATTTGAATTTAACATACATCATCGACCGCAATGCCCGTAAAGCTCCTATTTCATCGCCGTTCGCGCAATACTTCCTCGACCACCGAAGCGTCGACCACACGATCGAGCGGCAAATCCGCTTTGCCCTGCTGGTCGAGCACCGTCTTGATTGCCTCCGCCAGCGGCCTGGCATCGTCGATGATCAATTTGGCATAGATCGCGTGGGATTCGACAGCCATGCCCTCGTCAAGGCTATAAAATTTTTGCAGGAACGGCACGACTTCCGCCTTCTGTGTCTTGATCCAGCGCAGAGTGTCGAGCTGCGCGCGCACCATCTTTTTAACCTGGTCGCGTTCCTGCGAGATTTTTTTGATCGACGTGCCGATGCCGACTGTCGCCATCTCGAGTACATCCGATGCGGTGCCGAGCAGGTTAAAACCCTGGCGCTTGGCGACAACGAAGAACGGCAGGGAAAGTGGCGAGGCATCGATGGTGCCGGTGTGCAGCGCGGGAAAGCGCGTGTCGGACCCGCCCATGTTAACGAAATGAACATCGCGCGCATCGACGCCGCCGCGGCGCAATAGATGGCGCGCGACGAAGTCGTCGGCCGCGCCGACGGTAACCGCGACGGTTTTGCCCTTCATGTCGGTGATGGTCTTGATGGCCGGTCGGGATACTAAGGTATGAAACGACGATCGTAAGGCGAGGCTGACGATGCGCACCGGCGCGCCCGAAATGGCGCCGCGCGAGATTGTGCTGGCGCCAAAGGCATAATCGATCTCGCCGGCTTGCAGTGCGCCGATGGTGAGTGGCGGGCGCATGGCGATGATCTCCGCGTCGAGACTGTGTTTGCGGAAAAATCCGCGCTCCTTTGCCGCCCAGGTATCGAGAAATCCCAGCGACTTCGAAGATACCGCGATGCGAATCTTTTCCGGCGGGCGTTCGGCGGCGACGCCGAGTTGCCAAGCGGCGCTCACGATCAGCAGCGCCGCAAAGCTTTTAGCAACAAAGTTCATTATGGATCTTCTGTAACGATGCAGCCGCAAGATAGCAAGGGATGCTTGCTACGACAATAACTCCACGTTAGGGTCGAAACCCTATGGCGTTCCGACAAGTGTTTATGACGAAGATTTCGCTGTTGGCATTGGTATTGGTCTGTTGGCTTTGCCCGAAAAGGGCGAACGCGGCGGATAAGTTGCGCGTCAGCAATTGCTACATCGGCGGTGCCATCTTGCCCTTGTGGATGGCCAAGGACGCGGGCTTCTACCAGCGTGAAGGACTGGAGGTCGAGCAGGTAACGATCCAAGGCAACCCCGCAGTGGCATCGCTAGTGGCCGGCGAGATCGATCTCCTGTATTGCATACCCCACAATGTCATCAGCGCCATGGCGGGCGGCGCCGAGTTGCAATTCATCGCCAGCGTCTACAACCGCATGCAGTATCGTATCGTCGCTGCGCCGGGCATCGAGCGCGTCGAACAATTGAAAGGCAAGTTGATTGGCGTGGCGCGGATTCACGACGTAGCGCATTTTTATGTGCGTTTGGCACTGAAAAAATTCAACTTGAACGCCGATCAGGACGTGCGTTTCCTCGCCACCGGCGGTCAGGCTGAGCGGACGCTGGCGCTGAAAAATGGCCGCGTGCAAGCTTCGATCCTTAACCCCGCCTACGCCCTCACGTTGGAAAAAGACGGATTCAAAACCATCCTCGATCTCGAGTCGCTCAATTTCCCGGTGCTTGGCAATATGACCTCGACGCGGCGCGCCTTATTGAAGGAAAAACGGCCGCTCGCGGTGCGCTTCGTCCGTGCTCTGGCGGCAAGCATGAAAAAGATTCAAGACGACCCGGAGTTGAGCAAGAAGATCTTGGCAAAAAATCTGCGCCTGCAAGACAAAGCTGTCATCGAGGAAAACTATCGCTTCAATTCTGGAAGATACTTGGAAGGGTTTCCGACGCTGCCGATGGATGGGCTGCGCTATGCCATCGATTCCCTGGTGCCGACGGTGCCGGCAGTGAAGAACTTGAAGCCGGAAGCGCTGGTGGACCCGAGCATTCTGGCCGAAGTAGCGAAATCGATGCCGTAGGTGAAAAAGAATTCTTCACCACGAAAGACACGAACGGCACGAACTTCGTAGGAATATTTTTCAAGACCTACTATCTTCGTGTCTCTTCGAGAATAGATATGCGTTACGAATTCGCAGGAGAACCCGTCATACCGGCGAACGCCGGTATGCATCCCTTTCTTATCCTGGATGCCGGCCTGCGCCGGCATGACGAATCGAGGGGAATTATAATACTCCGTAGAACAGCTTAAGCCCATGGACATCTCACCGTGAGCCTCTTATCTCCTGATTCTTAGCGAAATAACTTCTTGGTCCAGCCCGAGTCTTCCAACTTTTTGATGACGCTATTATCCACCATAACTTTGGCATCGAAGCGGGTCAGATCGGGCTGATCTTCGGCCATCATGTTTGCTTGGCCTTGCAGTTGGCTGACCGAAGCGTAGGGCGGGATCTCGGTCTGGGTCGCTAGCGTATTCCATGCTTCTTCAAGGTGGACGTCGTCGGTGTTGAGCGTGTACTTGGCGATGACCTGTTTGGTCTCGCGTTTCTGCGTCAGGATGTAGCGCACCGACTCGAGCCAAGCCATGACGAAGTTATCGACCATAGCCGGTTTGGCTTTCATGATCTTCCGCGTGGTGATCAGGCAACGCACGCCGGCGGGCAATTTGAGGTCTTCGATGTCGAGCAAACGCTTATAGCCTTCTTGCTCCAGCGGCAGATTGTTAGGGCGGTTTAGGATGCTTGCCAAGGTCAAGCCTTGGCGCAGCGCTGCGACGCGCTCGGGCTGCAGTCCGGTCTGGACCAAGCGCACCTCCTTGAGAGAGATGCCGCTTCGCTTGAGGATTTCCCGAATATAATGATGAGTCTGGTCGCCGACCCGGCTAATGCCGATGGGCTTGCCGCGCAGTTGTTCGATTCTCGTGATCGATGGATGGGCAACAAGCACATAGTCGATTACTTTATTAGCGAGGCAACCGAGCAGCACCACATCACCGCCCTTGGCCGCGAAAGGAATGAACGGAGAGGCGCCGGATTGCACGAAGTCGAGTTCGCTGTTGGCCAGCGCCGCGAGCGTCGGCACGGTGCCGCGCATATAGATCAGCCGAGCATCGAAGTTGTACTTATCAAAGATGCCTTTGTCTTTGGCAACCCAGAATGGCGCGTAGGCCGCTGCGATGCTGGTGTACGCCGCGGTGATACGTTCCGCGGCTAAGAGCCACGACGGGCACAGGCTGATAACGGTGACACTAGCCAGACCAACAAAAAAAGTTTTCATCGCCGGCATTACAGCCTATTCGACATAGTGAAGCAAGTTTGCCGGAGCGAACGAAGGCTGAGCTGTTCCGGTTGAATCGCGCCGGTCAGCAGGAACGAAAACCATTTCGGCGAGCCGGCCTCGGCGCAACTCAGAGTTGAGTTGTCGTGAATGCGATGGGTCGAATGCTGTCGAAGAATCAGCGGGATGAAATCACCGCTAGAAGACGAGGGCGCTTGGTTAATTCACCGACACTTAGGCGACGCGGTTTCGCTCCCGGCCTTGTAAAAATGCCGCGACATTTTCTCTGACTTCCTCGATTAGCCGCTGACGCGCTTCGCGGGCCGACCAGGCCGTGTGCGGCGTAACGATCAAGTTGTCCAAGTTTTTTGCCGCGACAATGATCGGGTGGTCGGCGGGCGGCGGCTCTTGCGTGACGACGTCGAGTGCCGCGCCGGCGATCACGTTGGTGCGCAGTGCTTCAACTAGTGCCGGCTCATCGATCAGCGCACCGCGCGCGGTATTTACGAGAAAGGCGCTGCGCTTCATCAATGCCAAAGACTCTTGATTTACAAGGTTTCTCGTTTCCGGTGTCAGTGGACAGTGCAGCGAGACGAAATCGGCTTGACGAAATAGCTCCGTCAGCGGCACGCGATCGGGAGATGGTGTTGGACTTCCGGGGCGTACGCCGATCAGGATCTCCATGCCGAAGCCGCGGGCCATTTGCGCGACCGTCCTGCCGATATTGCCGTAGCCGATGATACCGAGTTTTTTACCGTGAAGCTCGACGTTCGGAAAGCTCAGCAGTGTAAAGACAGGGCTCTTCTGCCACTCGCCGGCTTTGACCGCGGCCGCATAGCTGCTGGCGCGACTGGCCAGCTCCAGGATCAGCGCCATGGTAAACTGCGCCACCGACTGACTGGCGTAGCCCGGCACATTGCAGACCGTTACGCCGCGTCGGGCTGCAGCTTCTTTGTCGATAATGTCGGTGCCGGTCGCGGCGACGGCGATGAGTTTCAGGCCGCGAGCGTCAGGCGAAATCAAAACGCTTTCGGTGATCACGACTTTATTGGTGATGGCGATGGTGTGACCGGCGAGGCGGGCCCTGGTTTGCTCGGCGTGGGTGACTTGGTGCACCGTGCAGTCCCAAGTGCCGGTGAATGGCGTTAGCGGTATATCGCCGTAGGTGGCGGCGTCGAGGATGACTATTCTAGGTTGCGGCTTGCTCATTTCGCCAGCTTGCCTTGAGCTTCAAGCTGTTTCGCTTCGTCCCAGTAGCGGTCCATTTCCTCGATGGAGGATTGGTCGAATCCTCTGTTCACTTGGCGCAGCTTGGCTTCAATATGCTGAAAGCGGCGCATAAAGCGGTCGATGGTTCGGGCCAGAACATCCTCGGACTCGACGTCGAGAAAGCGCGCGATGTTGACCATGGTAAAAAGCAAGTCGCCAAGCTCCTCGCCGGTGTGGACTTTATCGCCGGCGGTGACGGCTTCTTTGAGCTCGCGCATTTCTTCCTCGACCTTCGCCCAAACTTGTTCGATATTTGGCCACTCAAAGCCCAAACTCGCGGCGCGCCGCGAGATTGATTGCGCCCGCGCCAGCGCCGGCATCGCTTTGGGAACATTACCCAATGCCGATTTGCTTTCGCCGTCTGTTTTTTCGTTGGCTTTGAGTTGCGCCCGCTGTTTGAGCGCGGCGGCGGGATCTTGCGGTAGCGCTTCACCGGCGAAGACGTAGGGATGGCGGCGAATCAATTTTGCGGTGAGTGTGTCAATCACGTCTTTGATCGTGAACCGGTTTTCTTCTCTGGCAATCTGTGAATGAAAAATTACCTGCAGCAGGACGTCGCCCAGCTCTTCTTTCAGTTTGTTGGCACTGCCGTCATCGAGCGCGTCGAGCAGTTCATAAGTTTCTTCGAGCATGCAGGGCTTGAGGGAGAGATGAGTCTGCTCTTTATCCCAGGGACAGCCGCTCTCGCCGCGTAGCTGCGCCATCACCTTAAGAAGTTCAGTAAATTTCTCTTCAGTCTCACGATCACTCACAGATCTGTCCTCCGCGCTGCTTTGATTTGGGAACTTTCTTTCCGGGCAGACAGCGTGCTAAATCTTACTGATCGTCTCCGTTTAAGTCCAGCAAACCGAGGAGAGCTGCTTATGCCGGTTGTCAATGTCGATGGGATTGACACTTACTACGAACTTCATGGTTCGGGAACGCCGATATTAATGTGCGCGCCGGGCGGATTCGACGCGACCCTCGACAAATGGCGGGTCGCCAGCGCTTGGACGGGAATCGACGCGATCCAAGCACTAGCGGCTGAGCATACGGTGATTCTCTATGACCGGCGCGAATGCGGCCGCTCCGGCGGGCGGCTCGAACGTCTGAGCTGGAAGGTTCTTGCCGATCACGGCAAAGCGTTACTCGATCATTTGCAAATCGATGCAGCGTGGGTCATGGGCGGCTGCATGGGTTGTTCGGTCGCTCTCGCTTTCGGCGTTCATTTTCCGCAAGCCGCACGGGGACTGCTTTTGCATTGGCCGGTGGGCGGCTTTCGCTGGAAGACCAACAGTCAAGCGCGATTTCTGCGCCATTACGAATACGTCAAACAGAATGGACTCAAGGGCGTCGTCGAGCGCGCTCAGGAAAAGAAAAACTTTTGGCTCGATCCCGAAGCCGGTCCCTGGGCGGGTCTGATCGCGGGCGATAAAGCATTCGCCGAGCGCTTTGCCCAACAAGATGTGGAGCATTACTTAGGCATCATCATCACCAGCGGGCGTAGTCTATTCGATCGCGATACCGCGACCGGTGCCGAGCCGGAAGAGGTCATGGGAATCAAGGCGCCCTCGCTGGTGATTCCAGGCGACGATCAGTCCCACGCTACCTCTGGAGCGCATTATCTACGCGAGCTCCTACCGAATAATGAATTCTGGAACGTCATGCCGCCGGGGCAGACAACTCAAACTGTGGTCGATCGCATACTCCAATTCTGCCGCGAACACGGTTAAGGTTGTCGAGTGTGACGATGGAGGTGTGGACCGTCATGGCGAAATTTGATAGACAAAATCCACTTCGAATTGTCATTCACGAAACAAGGAGGTAGCGATGGACGTTTCTAGTTCTACAGTGCAACTCAACACTTCTGACGGCAAGATGGATGCCTATGTGGCGCAGCCAAAGGATAGCGGAACTTATCCTGGGATCGTTGTAATTCAGGAAGCCTTTGGTGTGAATGATCACATGAAGAAAGTCACAGAGCGCATCGCTGCGGAAGGTTATGTGGCGATCTGTCCGGATATTTTTCATCGCGAGGCGGAGCGGGTAATACCATTCTCCGACATGCCCAAGGCGATTGCGACGTTACAGCGGGTGCAAGATCCCAAGGCCATGGAAGATGTCGGCGCGGCGCTCGCGCACTTGAAATCGCAAAGCAATGTCAAAGGCGGATCACTTGGTGTGGTCGGCTTTTGCATGGGCGGGCGCTTGACCTATTTGGCCGCGGCGCACCACGCCAATGACGTGAAATGCGCGGTGGCGTTTTATGGCGGTGGCATTACTATGGGCAATCCGAGCCCGTTGTCGCGTACCGGCGAGATCAAATGCCCGATGTACCTATTCTTTGGCGCCAAAGATCAGTTGATTCCCATGGATCAAGTCGGCCAAATCAATACCGAGTTGACGACCCACAAGGTACCGTTCCAGATGAAAATATATCCCGACGCTGGGCACGGCTTTTTCTGCGACGAGCGCGGCAGCTTCAATGAAAAGGCGGCCCAGGACGCCTGGGAAAAGACCAAGAGTTTCTTCGCGCAGCATCTTAAATAACTCACCTTGGCGCGTCCCGAGGGAGAGGAAAGGTGTGTCACTTTTTCTCTCCCTTTTTTGTTTTCCGGTGCGTTTCCGTTAGGTTGATTCCCACCATGGCAAAAACCAAAAAATCCGATCAAATTAAAGTTGCCCTGGTGCAGATGAGCTGTGCCAACGATCCTTCCGACAATATTGCTAAAGCCGTGCAGCGAATCGAAGCCGCGGCAAAAAGCGGCGCCAAAGTTGTCTGCCTGCAAGAGCTGTTTCGCTCGCGCTACTTTTGTCAGAGCGAGGATCACGACAATTTTACACTTGCCGAAGCGATTCCCGGGCCAAGCACGGAAACGTTAAGCGCTGTGGCGCGGCGCAAGCAAATTGTGATTGTCGCGTCGCTTTTCGAGCGGCGCACGGCCGGCATCTATCACAACACGGCGGTGGTGCTCGATGCCGACGGTTCGATTGCCGGCAAGTACCGCAAGATGCATATACCCGACGATCCGCTTTATTATGAAAAGTTTTACTTCACCCCAGGCGACTTGGGATTTCCAAGTTTTCAGACGCGCTACGCTAAAGTAGCGGCTCTGGTGTGCTGGGACCAGTGGTTTCCCGAAGGAGCGCGTGCTGCTGCCCTGGGCGGCGCGCAGATACTGTTTTATCCGACTGCCATCGGTTGGATTCCCAACGAGCCGCGCACCGTGGCGCAGAATCAACGCAACGCTTGGGAGCTGATTCAGCGCTCGCATGCCATCGCCAATGGCATTTTTGTCGCGGCGGCCAATCGCGTTGGCAGCGAAGGCAAAATCAAGTTTTGGGGCAATTCGTTTGTTGCGGGTCCGCTGGGGGAAATTGTCGCCCGCGCCGGAGATAAGCGCGAAGAGATTCTGCTGGCTAATTGCGATCTCAACAAAATCGAAGAGACGCGCCAGTCCTGGCCATTTCTGCGCGATCGGCGCATCGACGCGTATGGCGCCCTAGCAACTCGCTCGCTCGATCGTTAACTCTCCCGCTGCGAAATCAACATTCATGGCAGAACCATTTCCGAGTTCGTTCACCCCATCCCAGTTAGGCTACTCGATGCCGGCCGAGTGGGCGCCGCATCGCGCCACTTGGCTATCCTGGCCGCATAACTTGGAAACCTGGCCAGACAACTTGGAAAAAGTTCGCGACATTTGGATTCAAATGGTAACGGCTTTGTCGCCTCACGAGCAGGTCTGTTTGCTAGTCAACGACGCCCGGGTGAAAACCGATGTGTTAGAGCGACTCAACCGCGCAAAGGCTGCGATGGCCAACGTGACGCTTCTGGAGATTCCCACGGTCGATGTCTGGATGCGCGATTATGGACCTACCTTTATCACTCGAAACGCGGCGGACCGGCCACTGGCGTTCAACGATTGGATCTTCAATGGCTGGGGCGGCAAGTATAAAACCTACGAAGAAGACGAACGGGTCGCGCGCGCGATAGCCCGCTTGTTGCAGGTCCCGGTGTTCGAGCACAAGCTTGTTCTCGAGGGCGGTTCCATCGACGTCAACGGCGCGGGAACCTGTCTCACCACGGAACAGTGTCTGCTCAACCGCAATCGCAATCCACATCTGAGCCGGGCACAGCTCGAAGAGTTTCTCAAAGAGTCGCTTGGCGCGCGTCAGATTCTCTGGCTCGGCGAAGGGATCGTAGGCGACGATACCGACGGCCATATCGACGACATCGCACGCTTCGTCGACCCAAGGACGCTCGTCTGTATTCTCGAGTCGAACCCGCGCGACGAGAATTACCGGGTTTTGCAGGAAAATTACGAGCGGTTGCAGAGTGCCCGAGATCAGGACGGCAGTAAATTAGAAATTCTTTGCTTACCGGTTCCGACGCCGTTATTTTACGATGGTGCGCGGTTGCCGGCGAGCTACGCGAATTTTTACATCGCCAACGACGTTGTACTCGTGCCGGTGTTCGACGACGCCAAGGATCAAATCGCCCTGGGACTTTTGCAAGAATGTTTTCCAACGCGAAAAGTCGTCGGACTGCGCTGCAATGAAGTGGTCGCGGGTCTGGGCGCGATTCATTGCGTCACGCAACAAGAGCCGGCGCTGCGCTGAATCATACTTTGCGCGCGATTCTTTCTTCTTGAAGGTCTTGACTATTTTTCGCGCTACCCTATCCTGACGGCTGGTATGGGTCAGGTCATTCAACTCCAGGAGCTGCATCAAGCGCGCCGGCGCAAGTCGGAAAAAGTCAGCATGCACCAATGCATCGATCTTTTGGAATGGAATTTAAAAAAAAGCGTCGATGATTATTTCACCGCTCCTCGAGAAGAACGATCCATGCGCGCAACCCAAATCCGCAAACTCAGCGAAATCCTCGAATACGCGCTGAGACTGCTTTAGCCCCGCCCACGCCCGTCGTGGATTTCGCTCCTGTCTTCGTTACGGTTTTTATTTCATTGGTCGGTGTGATTGTACTCGGCTGGTTTTTCCTCGGTCGTTTGCGCTTGCTGCTTTCGGAGAAACCGGAGGATCAGTCTCTGCTCTTGATGCAGCAGCAGATCGATCAACTGCGCTCGCAACTGAGTTCGACTCTCGATAACAACACTCGAATCTTGCAGCAGCAGTTGGGCCAGATGATCGGTCAGGTCAACGAGCGCCTGAAAGAAAATGCTCAAGTCTTGAACGACACCCAACAGAGCCTAGGCGAACGGCTCGACAATGCGGCGCGCGTGGTCGGCGGCGTGCAGAAAAGTCTCGGCGGTCTCGAAGAGGCGAACCGGCGCATTTACGAAGTCGGTAAAGACATTGCGTCCTTGCAAGAAATTCTGCGGGCACCGAAGCTGCGCGGCGGCCTCGGCGAATTCTTTCTCGGCGATTTGTTGGGACAAATTTTGCCGCCGCAGCATTTTTCGCTCCAACACGGCTTTCGCAGTGGCGAAAAAGTCGACGCTGTCATTAGCCTCGGCGCTTCCCTGGTGCCGGTGGACGCCAAATTTCCCCTGGAAAATTTCAAACGGCTACTGGAAGCGGCGAGCGACGATGAGCGCAACCGGGCAAAGAAACAATTCGCCGCCGACGTGCGTAAGCACATTGACGCGATCGCTTCCAAGTATATTCTTCCAGACGAAGGGACCTATGATTTCGCGCTCATGTATATCCCGGCGGAAAATGTTTATTATGAGGCCGTCATCAAAGACGAAGCCGCTGACGAACGCAATCTCTGTCAGTACGCCATGAGCAAACGGGTGATCCCGGTGTCGCCCAATAGTTTCTACGCTTACTTGCAGGCGATTATCTTGGGGCTCAAAGGTTTGCGACTTGACGATCGAACCAAAGAAATTATTCAGTACTTGGGCCGGCTGCAGGGCGATTTCACCAGGTTCCGCGACGATTTTGTCGTCCTCGGCAAACACCTAGCGCATGCCCAGTCGAGCTACCAGAGTGCCGACAAGCGACTTGAACAATTCAGTCAAAAATTCTTAGCTGCGGAATCGGCGCAGAGCGAGCTTGTGGATTCGCGCAACGCCGGCGTCAAATCCGACTAACGCGTCGCCATGCATTTGACTTTGTTTTCCCGCTTGACGCTTGGCTATCTGGCGATCTTTGCGATCGTTGCGGCGGCGAGTTCGTACGCGATCTTCGAGCTGACCGATTTTGGAAACCAGGCCGAGTCCATTCTGCGCATCGACAACCGCGTGCTCGAGCACGAGAAATTACTCACCGATCTATTGTTGGCCCAGAGCCGCGCTGAACAGAAGTTTGTCCTTAGCCGCGATGAAGCCTGGTATTTGCAATTTGTCCGATTGAAGATCGATTTCGAGGCCCGTGCCGAGAGCGCGGCCGCGGTGGCGGACGTTCTCGCCCAAAGCATTGTCAGGCGTGTGCGTGAAAATTATCGCCGGTATGTGGATCTGGTGGAATTGGAGGCGCGCCGCGTGCGCACCAGGAAGGATTATCCGCAGGCGCGGTTCAAGCAGCAGAAGGATAATCTGGTCGATGCCATGTTGGATGAGCTGGAGCGCTTGCGCGTCAACCAGCAACTGACGACTTACTCTAAAGTCAAAGAGTTGGCGGCGGCGGCGGCACAAGCGCGGCAGGCAGCGTTGTCGATCGCCTCGGGCTGTCTGTTGGCGATTATCCTAATGTCGCTGTTGCTGACAAAGAGCATTACCCGGCCGTTAGCCGCGCTCAAAGCCAAAACGCAAGAAATAGCCAGCGGCAATTTCGATCATCCCGTGGACATTAGGTCGCCGCGAGAGATCGGCGAGTTGGCGGTGGCGCTGAACTCGATGAGCCAGCGGCTCAAGGAGCTTGACTACATAAAGGCGGACTTCTTCGCCTCCATGTCTCATGAGCTGCGCACCCCTTTGACGTCGATCAAAGAAGGCACCGGTCTTTTGCTCGACGGTGTCGGCGGCGCGACCACGGAGAAGCAGCAGAAACTGCTCGGCATCATCACCGAGGAAAGCAATCGCTTGATCAGCTTGGTCAACACCTTCCTCGATCTGTCGAAAATGGAAGCTGGCATGATGCATTACGATTTCGAGTCGACTCATATCGAGCCCTTGATCAAACGCGCGGTTGCCGAAATTACCCCGTTGGTGGAGGCCAAGCAGATTCAATTCGAAAGCGCGCTGAACGAACCGATGCCGGCGGTACGGATCGATCCAGAGAGGATTTTGCAAGTGCTGCGCAATCTTATGGGTAATGCCGTCAAGTTCACCCCCAAGGGAGGTAGAGTTTCGGTCGCGGCAAAGACTCACGATGGCATCCTCGAAATTTCTGTGAAAGACTCCGGTCCGGGTATCCCGGCGGAGAGTTTACGGTCGATCTTCGAAAAATTCAGCCAAGGCAGTCACGCGAGCGGGACTAACCGCCAGGGCACAGGTCTCGGGCTGGCGATAGCCAAAAACATCGTTACATCGCATGGTGGGAATATATGGGCGGAAAGCCAATTGGGCGGTGGCAGCAAGTTTGTATTTGTTTTGCCCTGCTGATAATCGTTTCCGGCTGTGGTCTTTTTCAGGACTCGCAGCGGCGTCGCGAGTTGCGCGACGCGTTGACCGAGGGCCAGCAGCAGCTCGCC
>DATLCH010000343.1:0-2289 GCA_035526465.1 Candidatus Limnocylindrales bacterium
GTATGGACTTTATGCGTCGCTTGGGCAGGCAGGGGATTCGTCCGGTGGACGGCTTCGCCCACATGACCAACTTACTTGCGGCCGGCGAATATCCGTTGGCGATTTTCATGCAGGTTTCCAAAATTGACGCGCTCAAAAAGAAAGGCGCGCCAGTGGCTTGGATGCCGACTTCTCCCACGCTGGCGACGATCTCTACCGTTGGGATAACCAAAGCCGCGCCCCATCCGGCATCGGCGCGGCTGCTCATGGACTTTTATCTTTCCGCCGAGGGACAGCGGGCTTTGGTGCGTGCCGGCAAGATTCCCGCGCGGCGCGGCGTCAAGAGCCCATCGGAAGAAATCGATCGGTTATTGGACAGTGCAAACTTGCATGTGTTAAAAACTGAGGGCGAGTACAGTCGTTATATGAAACTGTACAATGAAGTTCTCGCCGTCCGCTGAAGGACTGTCCGCAAGAGTAAACAGGAGTCAGGAGTGGAAAAAATGGCTGTGGCCGTGAATGGTTTGGATAAAGTGTGGCAGGAGTTGGTCCGGCTGTGCAACGAACAGTTCGAGTCTCAGCCGTTCAAACGGCTACTGGAAATGAAGTTTACCAAGCCGCGGGCGCAGCAATATTCGATCCAAATGGCCTACTACGTGCAAAATCGACGCGATTGTTGGGGCTACGTTCAGGGCTCGGCGCCGCTGCCCGTCAAGCAAATTATCTGGCGCCATGAAGAAGACGAGTTGATCGGCCAGAAGGCCCAGGGCAAGGTGGACCATATTACTTTGGCTGTCAAAGAAGGCGAAGTCTTCGGTCTAAGCGCCGACGCCTTCGAAACGACAGCGCGACTGGAGGGTGGAGAGGTTTGTTTTAGCGCATGGATTCGGCTGTCGCAGAAGTCATGGCTCGAAGCGATCGCCGCCTCGGCGATTCTGGAAATGCGCAATTCGGCTGAATTAATTCGCGGCGGATCGTTGTCGCATCGCATCGGTATGATCTTCGAACGGGATTTGGGCATTCCGATGAAAAAGCAGATCAACAACGCCGAGCATGTGGTGATGGATGTCGAACACGCGCATCTTCTGATGCAAGTGGCCAAGGCATACGCCACTACCGCTTCCGCTCAGGAGGCGATCTTGAGCGGTGCCCGTGAGAGCCTGATGATCGATCGAGTTTATCGCGGCCACTTGGCCGAACTGATGGAAAGTTTGCACTAACGATTCACGAGTAGCGGTAGTAAGATGGAGGCAAGATGAATTTGGTGAAGGATCTTTGCGCTGAGCTCGACCAAATGGTCAACGATCAGTTTGACAGCATCGAGTTCAAAGCCTTTCTCGGCGTGCCCCTGACTCTCGAGCGGGGCCGGTTCTATGTGATACAGAATGCGCTATACACGAGCAACCGGCGCGATTGCTGGGGCTACGTTCAAGGCGGCGCGCCTCTGGAAGTCAAGCGCGTGGTCTGGGAGCATGAGAGCGACGAGTTGATCAATGACCCGCGCGCCGGCATGGATCATTATAATCTCACCGTGAAGCAGGGTGAGGTGATCGGACTCAAGCGCGAAGATTTCGACAACGCTCAGGTGCCGGCGATGGCCCAAGCCTGTTTTCATGCCTGGCATCACATCGCCATGCGCGGTCACTGGCTGACATCCTATGCAGCGTCGCACATGCTCGAGCGGCGTAATAATGGCAAGATCGTCAAGGGCGGCGGCATGTCGTTTCGCGTCGGCAAAAAGTTCGAAAATGAATTGGGAATCAACTTGAAAAGGATGATCTCATTGGATGTCCATGTCGTTGCCGACACCGAACACTCGGAAAATATTTCCGAAATGTTCGAGAAGTACGTCAAGACGCCGCAGGACTGTGAGCGGGTACTGGAAGGCGCGCGCGAGTCCATGGCCATCGACCGGGCTTACCGCGGCGCGCTCGGCTTTTACATGGAGCGAATCAATTAATTTCGGCTCGGTGGAGAATCAAGGAGAACCAACGATGAAGAACCTGAATTTGAACGAAGCCTCGGCATACTCGGCAAAAAGTCCGTACGAAATTTATCAGGAATGGGAAGGGATTCCCGTGGAAAAAGGTTTTATCGTCCCGGATTTGTTGGCACTTGAGTTGGGCGATTGGCAGCGCAGCGGCGGCAAAGCCGCGTTCGTCAATCAGGACGGCGCCGGTGGTATGTGCGACGCTATGGTCGAAGAGATTCCGGCCGGCGGCCAACTCAAACCGCAGCGGCATATGTATGAAAAGGCGGTTTTCATTCTGCAGGGCCAGGGCGCAACGACGATTTGGAACGAAGGCGGCA
>DATLCH010000361.1:0-5215 GCA_035526465.1 Candidatus Limnocylindrales bacterium
AAACCGGCTTAGCTGCATTAATGTTGCGGATCACAATCAGCAATCACGGGGAAAACAATTTATCGCCGCGCTGGGTCATAAACAATTCTAGCGGCAGTTCGGTGCCGATGCCTTTTTCTTTGGCTTTGTCGTACATCTTCCGGGCGGTGACCGCGAATTGGATGCCCATGCCGGTGTTGTTTTTGAAAAAAGTAATTTCCTTTTCACTCTGGCGGCCGCGGCAATTGCCGTTGACCAATTCACCGAGCTCATGCAGGTCTTCGGCTTTGACCAGACCACGCTCCAAGCGATCGTGAAACTCGGCCTGCTTGTCGAGAAAGATCTGTGGTTTGTAGCCGACGACGATCAAATTGGCTTTGACGACCGCCTCGTCGTCCAACTCTTTTCGCGGCAGGAAGCCATCACCGCCGACGATGCTGTTGAGATGCATGCCGGGTTCGACCCATTTGCCGAGGATGACCGGATCGACGGTATTGGTCGCTGCCGTGACGATGTCGCTGCCGCGAATTGCTTCTTCGGCTGAGTTTGTCGGCACCACCTCGATGCCGGTTTCCGCGCTGACGTCCTTGGCAAATTTTTCGCGATTCGCCTTGGTCGGGCTGTAGACTTTGACCTTGGTCAATTTGCGCACGCAGGCATGCGCCGTGACTTGAGTCTTGGCCTGTTCGCCCGAGCCCAAAAGCGCCATAACTTGAGCGTCCTTGCGCGCCAGGTAATTGGTCGCCACGGCGCTGGTGGCGCCGACGCGCATGGCCGAGATGTAATGATCATCCATGATCGCCAAGATGTTGCAGGTATCCATATCGAAGAGCAGCACGAGACCGATGAAATCGCCGGGATAGACGCGCCGCTTGCTGCCTGCGACTTCAATTTCCTTGGAAAAACTCGAATCGATGCGCAACGCCATCGATTTCATGCCCGGCACCAGGCCCATGATATTATTGAAATAGTATTGGCCGCCTTCCTCTTTCCACGGCGTGCGCAGGCGCGCGCGCGGCGCAAGCATCGCCTTACCCTGACCCAACTCGCGAAATGCCAGCTCGATGGCCGCGATTTCCTCCGGCATTGGCAGCAAGTTTTCCATCTGTGCGTTTTTGAGTACTAGGACCATGCGATCTCCTTGGCTAGGTTCTGCGTACATCAGAGTCTAAAGGTGAGTCAAGGCGCGCAACGTCAGCAAGTCGGGTGCAAAAAAAAGGGCTGAGAAACCTTCTCAGCCCTTGTGAAACGAAACAGTGCGAATCAGGTTGCTTAGAGGTCAGCCTTTTTTGGCTTTGAACCAGTCGGCATTGATGGCGATGAAGTTTTTCCATTTATCCGGCGTTGCCGCTTCTTCGAAAATTGCCTCGACCGGGCAGACAGGTTCGCATGCGCCGCAGTCGATGCATTCTTCCGGATCAATATAAAGCTGGGTCTCTTTTTCGTATTCCTCGGCTTCGTTCTTGGTCGGGTGAATACAATCAACCGGGCAGACATCGACGCAAGCGGTGTCTTTGGTCCCGATGCAGGGTTCAGCGATAATGTAGGTCATCTATTCCTCCTAGATCAAACTTCAACCTAGTTAGCAAATCGAATTCGGCAAGTCAATTTAACGGCCGTGTATGACCGGTTGATTCACCGCCTTGACCGCCTCCAGCGCTGATGTTAGATGCAACTTACTCGAGATTGGCGGAAAATTTTATGCTTCGGCTGATAATATGGATCCTGATTGCGGCGGCAAGCCTCGTTGAAGCGGATGCTCCGTTAACGGCTGCGACGGTCGACGAGGCTGCGAAAAATTTGCGCAGCCTGAGCGGGGTGCAGCGAAAGACGTTTTTAGAGGAGGGCGCGCGCAAGGAGGGCGAGGTGAGCTGGTACACCTCGATGAGCTTGACGGACTTCCCCAAGATCGTCGGCGCGTTTGAAAAAAGCTACCCCTACATAAAAATCAAGACCAACCGCTTATCGCAATCATCGATCATGTCGAGGATCGAAACCGAAGCGCGTGCCGGACACTATGCCGTCGACCTGGTCGGCTCGGCGCCGATGGAAATGTGGGAACTCAAGCAGCGTAATTTGTCGGTGCCGTATCTTTCGCCGGAGCTGAAGGCGTTCCCCTCCGGTTCCTTCGATCCTCAGGGTTATTGGTCTTCCACTGAAGTGACGCCCATCGTCCTGGCGTTCAACACCAAATTAGTCTCTCCCGATGAGGCGCCCAAGAGTTATCAGGACCTGTTACTGCCCAAGTGGCGCGGCAAGATGAATTTCGGCAGTGACGAATACTCCTGGTATTCGGTCATGCTCGAGGGCCTGGGCAAAGCCAAAGGGATGGATTTCATGCGCGCCCTGGCGCGCCAGCAGCTGCATATACCCGGCGGCAGCAGCATCATGCGCTTGCAGTTGATGCTTGCCGGTGAGTCGTCGATGGTGATCGCCGCGCGCGGCCGGCGCGCCACCGAATACAAAGAAAAAGGCGCGCCGGTGGACTATCGCTTGCTTGATCCCTATCCGGCTGAGCCCAACGGCTTTGCCTTGATGCGCCGGGCGGCGCATCCGCACGCTTCCATGCTGTTTGTCGACTGGATGCTTTCCGAAGAAGGCCAGACCGTGCTGGCGCAGCAAGTGCCGCGCATCACATTGCGCAAGGGCGTAAAGCAAATCCCCCGGCATCAGGAGCTTTACAAAAAAGAATTTGTCTTCGTCAATCCAGCGTATCTAGGCGCCAATTTGACCGACCTGATCGCGTCCTATCAGCAGGTTTTTAATTTACGCTAGGCGGCACGGTAGTGGAATGTAACATCAAATTAGCGTTCAAATCTTTTCGGAGCCCTTCGACCTAGCTCAGGGCGAACGGTCACCGGAATTCCGTTCGTGGTGAGCTTGTCGAACCATGAACGGTTGACGCTAATCAACGGTTACATATTACTAGTTACCCTTTGATAAAGGCTTGGCAGCGTGGCGGAGAGAGATTTCGCGCTGCGCTCGAAATGACGGAATTCGGCTGCTTCTCCACTCATGACCGTTGAAATTACCCGGTTGGGCGTTGGGACCTCGTATCCGACCGCAGCGCTGCGCAGCATCGCCGAGACTCTCCTGCGCGCCGTCAAGCAAAGCCGCGCCGAACTCAGCATCGCGCTGGTGGGCGACCGGGAGATGCGCCCCCTCAACAGTAAATACCGCAAGAAAAGGAAAACCACCGATGTGCTGTCCTTCTTCGTCGAAGGCCAGCCGCCGCCCGGCGTAAAAATACTTGGCGACGTGGTCATCTCCGTCGAACAGGCGCGACGCCAAGCGCAAGCCTGCGGCAGAACTCTCAAGAGTGAGATGGTAACCTTGTTGATCCACGGCGTTCTGCATCTGCTCGGTTACGACCATGAAAAATCCGCGCGACAAGCGAAAATCATGTTCGCCTACGAACAGAAACTTTATGCCCACCTTTGTGACCGCGGGTTATTGTAGCTATACTGCCGGCAACATCATTTTCTGACTATTCACAAGAAAGTACCCATGATCGAAGAAACCACGGAACAACTTAGCCACCTCGAAGGGCGACTTGAGCAGTTGCGGAGGCGGCTTTGACGTCGACAGCAAGCAGAAGCGTGTCGAGGAGCTGAACCAAATCACCGCCCAGGCCGATTTCTGGAACGACGCCGACAAAGCCCAAACCGTTCTCAAAGAACAGTCCGCCCTAAAAGCCGTTCTCGCCAACTGGGAAAAACATCAAGTCGATCTTGAAGAGGCACGGTTTTTTCTCGACGTCGCCAAAGACGAGAAAAGTGAAGAGGCGCTCGGCGAGGCCGCCGGCAAAGTTGCAGCGATCACCAAGGAGATGGCACAGACCGAGCTGACCCAACTGCTCGGCGGTCCCGACGACCGGCGTAACGCCATCGTCACGCTTCATCCCGGCGCCGGCGGCACCGAGGCGCAAGACTGGGCGGAGATTCTGTTGCGCATGTATCTGTGCTGGTGCGACCGGCGCGGCTTCCGCAAGGAGATTCTTGACTATCAGCCCGGCGAGGAAGCCGGAGTCAAAAGCGTCACCTTCAACGTCACCGGCGATTATGCATTCGGCTATATGAAAGCCGAAGCGGGGATTCATCGGCTGGTGCGCATTTCGCCGTTCGACGCCAACTCGCGCCGGCATACTTCGTTCGCTTCGGTCTTCGTCTATCCCGAGGTCGACGACGATATTAAAATCGAGATCAACGACGATGACCTGCGCGTCGATACGTACCGGTCGAGCGGCGCCGGCGACCAGCATGTCAACAAAACCGACTCGGCCGTGCGACTGACCCATCTGCCGACCGGGATCGTCGTCGCGTGTCAGAATGAGCGCTCGCAGCATAAAAACCGGGCGATGGCGATGAAGATTCTTAAGTCGCGGCTCTACGAATTGGAACTCGTAAAGCAAAAAGAAAAGATGGAAAGCTACCACAAGACTAAGAAAGACATCGCCTGGGGCAGCCAGATCCGCTCCTACGTGCTCGCTCCCTACCGCCTGGTCAAAGATCACCGCACCAACGTCGAGGTCGGCAATGCCGACGCCGTTCTCGACGGCGATCTCGATCAGTTCATCGAAGCCTACTTAATGATGGCCGATGAGCCGGCTTAATGCCCTGAGAAGCGATGCCGAGCGGATGACGATTCAGCTCGGTCGCGGCGCGCGAAAATGTCCTGCCATGAAGCGTTGCATTAATTCCTACAGAGCGGCGCCGGGTGACTACGTTCGCTTCTTTGACACTGAAGTGGGTCCGCCATCTAACACATGACCGCGGGAGGATTTGTGAAAACGCCAATCGCACAGATGTTCGAAGACGAAGGACATAAAACCGATGTCGAAGCCGCGGTGTTGCAGCGCTACGGGAGCGCGGCGCAGGAAGTCGACTCCTGCCTATGTTTACCGGTGAGCTACGATCGCGCCTTGCTGAAAGCGATTCCGGACGAGATCCTTGAAAGGGACTACGGCTGCGGCGATCCGTCACAGTATGTTCGTTCTGGGGAAACCGTGCTCGATCTTGGCTCGGGCAGCGGCAAGGCCTGCTACATCATTTCCCAAATCGTCGGCGCCGCCGGCAAAGTCATTGGCGTCGACTTCAACCCGCCGATGCTGGAGCTGGCGCGCAAATATCAGAAGTCTATCGGCGACCAGCTGGGATTTCACAACGTCGAATTCCGCCGCGGCAAAATTCAAGACTTGCGTACCGACTTGGAGCTCATCGAGCAATATCTCACGGCC
>DATLCH010000368.1:0-10471 GCA_035526465.1 Candidatus Limnocylindrales bacterium
GTCGCCGGCTTGACTCCAGAGGATATCGATACCGGTGCGATCATTGTTACCGGCGAAGCGGTCAAGAAGAAAAATGCCGAAGCGATCGCGGCGCTGTTTTCCGCCGAAGCCGGGAAATTCATCTGTGCTACGGCAGGGCATAACTTGGAATCTATTTTAGCTGCCTACGGCTCCGGCGCGGTGCATATGACCTATCACGAAGGCGGCGAATTCACCGTCATGAACGTAGATGTCGGTGGTGGCACCAGTAAGATCGCCATCGTTAAAGAGGGCCGGGTGATCGATACCTGCGCCGTCGAAGTAGGCGCGCGGCTAATCGCCATGGATGAAAGCGGCGTCATCACCCGCCTCGAAGACACGGCCCTAAAATTTGCCAAGATGGCCGGTATCGAGGGCCTACAATTAGGCGGCACCATGAGCGAGGAGCAAAAGGACAAGTTCTCGCAAAAATTGGCCGATTCGCTGTTTGAGGTGCTGGAACGCGGTAAGCTGTCAGCTGAGGTGGAAAATCTCCTGCTAACGCCCAACATTGAGTTTACCGATCCAATTCACGCGGTCATGTTCTCCGGTGGCGTTTCCGAGTTTATCTACGGCTACGAAAAGCGCAATTTAGGCGATCTCGGCGCATATCTAGGAAAAAAGTTGCGCGCAAAGGCCAACCAATTGGCGGGCGGAAAGATTCCCTTGAGGCCTGCCGAAGTGCGGATTCGCGCCACTGTCATCGGCGCGTCGCAGTACACGGTCCAGGTGAGCGGTAATACTATATACCTGTCGCATCCCGAGCTTCTTCCATTGCGCAACCTGCAAGTGGTCACTCCGCAGTTCGAACAGAATGAGTCCATTAACGTGAGCGAGGTTAAAGAGGCGGTGGTGCGGGCGCTACAGCGCTTTGACGCCGACGATATTGACCGCTCGGTGGCATTGGCGATCCGCTGGGAATTGGGGCCTTCTTATCCTTTGATTCGCACCTTGGCCGAGGGGCTAGTGCAAGCAATGAAAGGTCACATCGATAATGGTCAGCCGCTGGTTTTAGTGTTCGACGCCGATATTGCTAAACTGATGGGCAATATCATCGAGCGCGAACTGATTCCCGGCGCGGGAATTATTTCCATCGACGGCATCGATTTAAAGGATTTCGATTTCGTCGATATCGGCCAAGAGCTGCCGGACGCCAAGGCGGTGCCGGTCGTGATCAAGTCGCTGATCTTTCGCAATACCGAACATGGCCGCGGGCATCACTCGCAGCATCAGTAATTTCTTGGATCTATCCCCGAGGCTAGCAGATCGCCTTCGCTCGCTCGATCGTCCGCAATGGCCGATCCGCTACGCTCGAGCTTTTTCTGCCAACAAGTCACATTGACTTCCGGTGGAATTTTTAATATTTTTCTCGGTATTAACTCAAAAGAAAATACTTAGAATACGAGCGGTTAACTTTTATGGAAGAAGCCAGCGGATTGCACAATTTTCTCGAAATCGTCACTAAACCTGACAACATCCCAATTGTTGCGATGCTGATCCTGGTGATCTTTTTTACCTGGCTTGGGATGAAGGAAGCCTTCAAGAACGACAAGCTCATCGAGGAAGGTAGGGAAGACGAGATTCCCAACGAAATGTGGAAATAAATGGCGTATAAGTGGCTGGCGGTGCTGACCGCGGCCCTCGCAATCGCTACATCGACACCTTTTTCTCTCGCCGCCGAATTCTCTGCCCCTTTTGCAAACGATAAACGCTGGGAACAGGCGCGTAAGGATCTCGCCCAGGGTAAGGCTGCCGAAGCTAAGGCGGCATTCGAGGAGCTTCTCAGGCAATATCCCGATCATGCCGACCTGCACGTCTTCTTAGGCATGTCGCTGCTCCGACTGCGCGATCCCCAGGGGGCGATTTTATCGATTAAGCGGGCTATCGCAATCGACGGCGATCATGTCGATGCACGAACGCTGCTGGGCTATGTCGAATTGGAAGTTCGCGGCGATGTCGCCGCGGCAACCAAAGAATACCGCAAGGTCATCGAGCTGCGGCCCAACTCGCCGGAGGCTCATGCCAATCTGGCGGTGGCATTGAAAAAGCAAGGCGATCTCGACGCCGCTGTCGCCAGTTTGAACAAAGCTCTGGAAATTAAACCTGATAATGTCGGTGCTTTGACGACCAGAGGGAGTATTTTCGCCGAGCTCGGCAAATGGAGCGAAGCACGGCGCGATTTCGAGCAGGCGCTTAAGATCGACCCACGCGACGACGGCGCGCTCTACGGACTGTCACAGTCGTTGCGCGAAGGGAAGGAATATGCCGGCGCGCAGAGCGCGTTGAGCGAGTTGATCTCCCGTTCGGGAAATTTTGTTTATTGGCTCGAGTGGGGCCGCATTGTAATGATCCGTTATTGGTGGGCGCTCTTGCTGGTGGCAATCGGCTGGGCGCTCAAGGGCAAGCTTATGAAGGCGAGGACGCAAGCGAATGGCTGAAGCAAAAAAGCGCAAAGGTACGGCTCTATTGGCGGTCATGAACGAAAACTGTTCGAGCTGTGCCGGCTCGCCCATCTGCGAGGCGCATTGCCCGGTGGACGACTGCATCAATCTACTCTACGAGGAGTTGCCGGGCGGGGGTTTGAAGCCCTACCGCGTGTTCGTCGACAACGACAAGTGTATCGGTTGCCAAATGTGTTATAGCGACGATCTGACCAAGATCCAGCAGCACAAAGAGACCGGCGAGATTTTTTATGAGTATGCCAACAGATTTTACGACGCGAACCGCAAGCCGCTCGCACCCGATGCCGTACCCAAACGTATTCAACTGCAACTGATCGGCACAGACTCGGAAGACCGCTTGGATAAAAAAATCTGTCCATGGGACGCCATCAAGATGTATGAGTTCGACGATGGTTTGGCAAAGTCGGAATACTTTTACGACCAGAGCAAGATCAAGCAAATCAATGGCGTGTACGTCATCGATGGCGCGGAAAAAAACCGCTTGGAAGACAAACAAAGCGAGCTTTACGACTAGGCCGGCAGGATAGGGAGCCAACTTATATGGCGGGTAAGATCGAGATCATGGAAACCGTTTTGCGAGACGCACACCAGTGTCTGGTCGCGACGCGCATGCCGACCGAAGATATGCTGCCAATCGCCGCGGCCCTCGACGATGTCGGCTACTGGTCCCTCGAAACCTGGGGCGGCGCGACCTTCGATGCGACCTTGCGCTACCTAAAGGAATGCCCCTGGGAGCGCTTGCGCAAGCTGCGCGCCGCCATGCCCAAGACCCGATTTCAGATGCTCCTACGCGGGCAAAATGTCGTTGGCTACAAAAACTACCCCGACGATATCGTCGCGGCGTTCGTGCAGCGCGCCGCGGCCAATGGCATCGACGTGTTTCGCATTTTCGACGCCATGAACGATGTGCGCAACATGAAAACCGCCATCGAAGCAGGTCTCAAGACCGGCAAACTGGTCGAGGGCACGGTCTGCTATACCATCAGTCCGGTACATTCGCCGGATTATTTCCTGGACGTGGCGGAAAAGCTTGCCGACATGGGTGTGCAGATCATTTGCCTGAAAGATATGGGCGGATTACTGGCGCCTTACGCTGCCTACGAGATCATTAAGAAAATCAAATCTCGCGTCCCGCTGCCGCTGCATTTGCATTCACATTGCACCGCGGGTTTGGCGCAGATGACCTACATGATGGCGATTGAGGCCGGCGCGGATATTCTGGATACCGCGATTTCGCCTTTTTCCCAAGGCACATCGCAGCCCGCCACCGAGCAGATTGTTGCCGGCCTTATGGGCACGCCGCATGATACCGGACTAGATCTCGCTAAGCTGGCTAAGATCGCCGAGTATTTTTATCGCATTCGGCCGCGCTATCGTGAGTTCGAGAGCCCGGTAAACAATCAAATCAAGCCGGATGTCTTGGTCTCGCAGATTCCCGGTGGCATGCTCTCGAACCTGATCGCGCAATTGCGTCAGCAAAAGGCCGAGGACAAACTCGAAGCGGTGCTCGCCGAGATGCCCCATGTGCGCAAGGATTTGGGTTATCCGCCGCTCGTGACACCGACCAGCCAAATGGTCGGTGCCCAAGCCGCGCTTAACGTTATGACCGGCAAACGCTACTCCGTGGTCGCAATGGAAACCAGGAACTATGTCATGGGACTGTACGGCGAAGCGCCGGGCAAGATCGGCGATCAGATTAAAGAAAAAGTGCTCGGCAAAAAGGAGCCGATCACCTGCCGGCCGGCGGACTTATTGAAGCCCGGGCTTGAAAAGGCCCGCAGCGAAGCCGGCAGCATGGCGAAGAGCGAAGAAGATGTGCTCACCTACGCGCTGTTTCCTGACATCGCCAAGGACTTTTTTCTGCACCGGGACAGTACTGAAGGAAGGCAGCAGGCAGCGGTCGCAAGCCATTAGCAGTCGCTGCTTGTCGCAAACGGGTTAGCTCGTCTCGGGCTTCGTCGACTTCGATTCTTAGATAATTTTATTCAGCGGATATTCGATAATTCCGACAGCGCCGGCTTCGATCAGCTTGGGAATAAGATCGCGCACTTTGGTTTCTTCGAGAACGCTCTCGACGGAATACCACTTGACGCCCTTTAGATTGGGCGATGGATGGAGCGTCGCCACCGTAGGCGCGGTGATACTTGGAATCAACTCAACGACTTTTCCCAGATTGCCTTGCGGCACGTTGAGTTTTATGCCGACTTTGTTCTCGGCGGAAAGCGCTCCGAGTAAGAGCATTTTTATCTGCGCGATCTTTGCCTGCTTCCAGGGATCTTGCCAGGCCGCCTTGTTGGCGATCAACTGCGGACACGACTCCATCAATTCGTGAATAATATGTAATCCGGCGGCGCGGATGGTAGTGCCGGTCTCGGTAACTTCCACGATCGCATCGACGAGTCCCTCGGCTGCTTTCGCTTCAGTGGCGCCCCAGGAAAATTCTACTTCTACGGGTATGTTGCGTTCGGCAAAATAGCGCTTGGTGAAGTTCACCATTTCCGTGGAAATGCGCTTGCCTTTGAGATCTTCGAGTTTTTTGACTGGTGACTCTCGCGGCACCGCGACAACCCAGCGGGTGGGCCGAAAGCTGGTCTTTGAATAGACCATCTCGCAAACGACCTCGACATTGGAGTTATTTTCGATCGTCCAGTCTTTGCCGGTGATGGCGACATCGAGTGTACCCATCTCGACGTAGCGCGACATCTCTTGCGGGCGCGCCAAACTGCAGCGGATTTCCGCGTCATCGATGGTCGGAAAGTAGCTTCTGCTGGATGACGCAATCTTCCAACCCGATTTTTTGAAGAGCTCGATGGTCATGCCTTCGAGACTGCCCTTGGGAATACCTAACTTGAGTTCTTTGTCGCCGGCCATGGAAAAGTCTTATCTTTATTTTTTGTAAACTTCTTTTGGATTGAAAACGCGCTCACCGATTACTTTCCAGCCGGCGCCGGTGCGCTGGCGGAAAAAACAACTTTTGTAGCCCTCGTGGCAGGCGGCGCCGCCAACTTGATGTACTTGAATCAGGATCGTGTCAGTGTCGCAGTCGATATACGCCTCCTTAACTTCTTGAAAGTTGCCGGACTCCTCGCCTTTGAACCACGGGCCTTTGCGCGAGCGGCTGTAGTAATGGGCTTTCCCGGTTTCCTGTGTTTTCTGCCACGCTTCTTCGTTCATGTACGCGACCATCAGTACCTCACGGCTCTCATGGTCCTGCACGATAACCGGCACCAAGCCGTTACCTTTGGCGAAATCGATTCTCACGTCTGACATGGGATTTTCTCCGAACCTGTTTAGCTAACATAGATATGTGGGTGCTTCAACCAGAGGACGGAGTCCGGCCGCCGGAGGAAATTGCCGTATCAGTTGCCTCTAATACGCGGATTTGCTCACTTTTTGGGAGCTGTCTGGCACTTGCTGATTACCGGAATTCGAATTGGCAGCGGTGGCTAGTGAATATTCGTGCGCTTCTCGCCTATTGCCATTGTTTTCCGCAGATTGACTGGATCACCAAGCGGGTTGTAAGATTGCCAGTGATGTCGGAATTGATCGTAGTTTATGTAACGGTGGGGACCGGCGAAGAGGCGGATCGCATGGCCCAAGCCTTGGTCGGGGAGCAGTTGGCTGCCTGCGTTAATCGCGTGCGCTCGATCCAGTCGGTGTACCGCTGGCAAGGCAAAATCGAGCAGAATGACGAAGAACTGTTGATCATTAAAACTCGTCGGCAACTTTTCCCGGCTTTGGAGAAGCGCGTCAAGGAACTGCACAGCTATTCCGTTCCCGAGATCATCGGTCTGCCGATTATCGAAGGCAGCTCGGATTATTTAACTTGGCTGCGCGAGCAGGCCTTGGCGAAGCCGCCGCAGGACGAAAATATTCGCACCGTCAGAGAAGTTTCCGCCGGCGGCGTGATCTACCGGCGCAGCGGCGAGTTGTTCGAAGTAGCACTCATTCATGTGCGCAACCGCTGGGGGCTGCCAAAGGGGCATGTCGAGGAAGGTGAACGGGTCGAGGAAACGGCCTTACGCGAGGTGCGCGAGGAAACCGGTCTCGAAGGCAAATTGGTGCGCAAGCTCGGCGATATTCGCTACTCCTATCGTGACAAGACCAAAGGAGACGAGCCGATCCGGATCTACAAGCGCGTGCATTTCTACTTGATGCGCTATGTGCGCGGCGATGTGCGCGATCACGATCACGAGTCGGACGATGCCCGTTGGTTTCCTCTCGATCAGGCGATGAAGCAGCTCAAATTTGCTACTGAGCGCAAAATGGTGCACCGCGCCATGACCATGTTGACCGCGCGCCCGGCAGAGCCGCAAACTCCGGCCGCCGAACGCGGTGCTTGAGTTCTAAACTATTTTTCAAAGCTTGCCGATTTCGTGTTATAGAATGGCCAGCGATTGACTCTTCTGGAAAACTCCCGCGATGGCCGGCGATTCGATTGGTGTGACGTTTTCCGTGCCTTATGAAATGGCGGTGGTGCGGCCGCTACGGCAAACCACAGAGCAGGAACGGCAAGCCGCGCTCGTTAGTGCTCACTACAACGCCGAGCTGATTCCCCAGGAACTCATTTACATCGATTTATCGACCGACAGCGGCGTAAGTGCGCGTAGCACGGCGCAGCTGGCGGCCTCGTTGACGGCTAAGGCAGTCGAACCCGGCATGGGTTTGGCGAGCGAAGGAAGTGGTGCTTACAATCGGCTCGCCGCAGGAATCCAGCGCTATTTCGGATTCGAGTACTTCGTGCCGACAACCCAGGGCCGTTCGGCGGAACGAATTTGGATGAAGGTCACTGTTAAACCGGGCAGCATTGTCGCCGGTAACATGCTGTTCCCTTCGACGCGCAGCCATATTGAAATGAGCGGGGCGCAGATTGTTGACGTTATTAGTGACGCGGCTCATGATCTTACGTCGAACGAGCCGTTCAAAGGCAATATCGATGTGCAAAAACTTGAGGCGCTAATCGAGGAGAAGGGCGCTGAGCAGATCAGTTGCGTTTACGTCGAATTAAGTGTCAATGCATGCGGCGGTCATCCGGTGTCGCTGGCCAATCTCAAGTCGGTCCGGGAGATCACGGCGGCGCACAAGATTCCGCTTTTTTCCGACGCCAGTCGTATTCTCGAAAACAGCTTTCTCATCAAAGAGCGAGAAGCGGAGCACCGGCAGCGCAGTCTGGCAGACATCGTGCGGGATATTTGCGCGCTCTTTGACGGCGGTACCATGAGCGCGCTCAAAGATTGCCTAGTCGATAGCGGCGGATTTGTATTTACCCGCGACCGCGCCAGCCATCAAAAGGCCTCGATGCAAAGTTTTCTCGATGGTGTCCAGCTTTCGGCTGGCGACATGGAATCCATCACAGTAGCGCTGCCGGAAATCTTCGCCAGCGAAGCGCACGCCAGACAACGATTCGAGCAAGTGAAATATCTATGGCATCAACTCGCGGACACATTGCCGGTATTGCGGCCCGCGGGTGGGCACGCGGTATTTATCGATCTAAAAAAATTCTTTGCCGGGAGCACGCCGCAGCCCTTTGCCGCCGAAGCCTTGGCCGCTTATATTTATCTGAAGAGCGGCGTTCGCCTCACCAAGGGGCCGCCGCTGGCGCCCAGTCAAGTGGCCAGGGGCGCCGAGCTTTTACGAGTTGCCGTGCCGGCGCGGAAATATTTGAACGGCCATATGGATGATGTCGCCAATGCGCTGCGCGCGGCTTACGCGCACCGCGACGAAATTCGAGCACTAAAAAAAATTGACGATTTGACGCGGTCGCGATACGATCCGGGGCATTTCGTCATTTATGAGCTTCCCTGAAATTCCCGCTAGCGGCCTTTACGTCGGCCAGGTCTTTTTCCAGCGCGCCGCCGAGTTGGGCGATCGCACGTTCATCAAGTTCCAAAAATGCGAAAGATTCGAAGAGATCTCGTGGCGGGACTTTGCCGCCATCGTCAGTCATACCCTGCTCGGGTTGTGTGCGCTTGGCATTACGCCTGGCGATACTGTCGCGATCATCGGCGAGAATAGCCTGGCCTGGCTGGCTGCCGACTTGGCGACCCTCGCGGGCGGATTTACCAACGTAGTCATCTCGCCAAATCTTTCCAATAACATGTTCGCTAAGGTGCTGGGTCATGCCGGCTGCCGAGCCGCGTTCGTTCACGATGCTGAAACCGCTCGCCGGCTGCTCGATCTCCAGGAGCAGTTGCCGGCTTTGCAGCATGTGTTGATCATGAACGATGGCGGTTTTGGCAACGCCAAAGCGCTTAATTTTCGCGACTTGATGGAAAGGGGAAGCCGCGGCCGAAATGCGCAGCGTGCCAGGCTCGTCGAAGCGGTTGGTCGAAATGACTTGGCGACCATCATGTACACTTCAGGCTCGACGGGAGAACCCAAAGGAGTAATGCGGACGCAAGGCAATCTGCTGGCAAATATCACCAACGGCGGTGCCATCACGGTCAGCGGCCCGGACGAATTAACAGTAAACGTGCTTAGCCTGAATCACCTCTTCGGGCGCTTCGGCTTTCTTAAAAGTGCGGTGACCGGACGCACTACGGCGCTCGTTGAGGCCGGTGAGACGAAATTGGACTTGAGCGTATTGGCGCAACTGGCACCTACTGCTTTGACTGTGGTGCCCCGAGTGATGGAGCGGATCTGGGATTGTGTACTGGCCCACGACGACACTCAGGAATTATGGCGCGAATTAGAAAATCTCGACGGCAGGCACTACAGCGGCCTTAATACAGAGGCGGAATTAAAACGTTTCGAGGAGTTGAAAGGTCAAATTCAAGCAAATGTCCGACGCATGCTCGGCGGCCGGATTAAATACATATCATACGGCGGGGCTGCCATGCCGCCGCGCATCATGCGCTTTTTTGCATTGATCGGCATTCCGTTGGTCGGCTCTTACGGCTCGACCGAGTGCGGTGGCGTAACACTCTGCGGTCTCGGCGAGACTCGGCCCGGCAACCTAGGGAAACCGTTCGCGAACGTCGAAATTCGCATCGCCGCAGACGGCGAGATCCTGGTGCGCGGTCCGACTGTGTCGCCGGGCTATTTCAAAAATCCCGAAGCTACCGCCGAGGCATTCGACGAAGAAGGCTGGTATCGTACGGGTGATTTAGGATTGCTCGAAACCGATGGCTCCTTGAGAATCATCGGACGGAAGAAAGATGTCTTCAACTGCGCCGACGGTTCGAACATCTATCCGGGTTTCATCGAACTTCAGTTAGAAAACGAGCCATTTATCAGCGAGGCGGTCTTAATCGGCGATCGCCGGCCGTTTATCGCGGCGCTGATAGTTCCAGACCGCCAAAGGATTGCCGAATCGCTCGACCATGATATAGCAGCTTTGTCGAAGAGCGAAATCACCGCCGCCGTGTGGCGGCAGATCGAGCGCGTCAATAGTCGGCTAGAGAAGTACGAACGAATTTGCCGGATCGAAATTATACCCGATAAGTTTCCCGCCGACATCAGGAGTATCAACCACTTTCACAAGGTCAAAGTAAATCGCGAACAGGTCGGGGCGCGCTTTCGTCCCCAGATCGACGCCATGTACGCGACTACGCAAACGAGAGGATGACATTGAAGCAGATAGCATTGATCACGGGCGGCGGCGGTGGCATCGGCGGCGCGGTGGCGCAGCGCATGGCTGCGGCAGGGATCACCGTTGTCATCGCTGATTACAATGGCGCAGCGGCAGAGCGGGTTAAGGGCGAGATCACTGCGGCTGGCGGCACGGCCGACGCTATAACCATCGACGTGACGGTGGCTCGCGAAGTCAAAGCGGTGGTCGCCGATGTTGCTCAGCGTCACGGCCGCATTGATATTCTAGCCAATATAGCCGGCGGCAGCGCCTACACCAAACGCATTGAGGAGTTCACTTGGGCAGAGTGGCAGCAAGTGATGGAGGCCAATTTAAAAGGTACTTTTCTGATGTGCCGCGAAGTGGCGCCAATCATGCAAAAACAGAGAAGCGGCCGAATCATCAATACGGCGTCGAACTA
>DATLCH010000371.1:0-2601 GCA_035526465.1 Candidatus Limnocylindrales bacterium
CCTGAAACGCAACCGCGCCGACAGCGAACGGATTATCGGCAAGTATATGAAGATCAGCGATCCCAAATTGATGGCCACCGAGTTCGACTTCGTCGCCTCGCTGATGCCCGACTATATCGCGCCGACGCTGGAAGGAACCAAGCTGATCCTGGAAAACTTCGGCAAAGAATACCCCGACGCTCCCAAGCGCGACCCCAAGGAGTTCGCCGACGGCTCGATCATCGAAAGGTTGAAGCAGGAAAAGTTTGCTGAGAGTCTTAAGTTCTAAACACGCGCTCCCAAATCACTATCGAATCGAGACGGTGAAGCTACAAGCTTTCGATTATGCCAGCTCCATCATAGGTCTGACGAGTACCTTGCTGATCCTCGGAGCTTTTGGTGAAGTCGCTAATATTTTACTAGTGGTTTCCACCGCGATTTCCACCATGCTGTGTCTCTTTTCAATTGGGCCATTAAGCATGAATCTGATAATACGCCACATGGATTATATCCAACAACGTCTTCATGCGTTTCACGCGCTTGTGAATCTACCGCCGACGATCTATTTACTCGCCCATCTTAAGGAAACACCCTGGGATAAGTTTTCTGGATAAAGTCGCCCATAGGAGGTTATCATGGCACGCATTCGCCATCTCGCGATACTCACCGAAGACGTGGAAAAGTTGGTTAAGTTCTATACCGAGGGCTTCGGCCTGAAGGTCATTCACGGCGTTGGCACGGCGACTTATCTCACCGACGGCCATATCAACCTGGCGATCATCCCGATCGGCCCGGAACGCGAGATCGAGGGACCGCAGCTTCGGACCGGCATCAACCACTTCGGTTTCGAAGTCGAAGATGTTGCCGCCGTGCGTGAAGCCTGCAAGGGACTCGATGCCGCGGAAGATGTGAGAAAGCGCCCGCCCAATCGCGAAGCCGAATACCGCGTCCTCGACCCAGACGGCAATCCTGTCGATTTATCGCAGCATGGCTGGCCGCACTGAGGTTGAATCCAACTTGTGACTTCAGCAACTAAAAAGCCCTCGGCAGTTCCTCGAGGGATCGTCAATAGGTCGACCAAAAGTCGATTCTTGTTTTTCGTCATTCCGGCGCAGGCCGGAATCCAGGCTTTATTTGGCCCTGCAGAATAAGCGACGATGGATACCGGCTTTCGCCGGTATGACAAACCCACCCCTGGATCGAGAACCAGGGACTTCAACAATCCGGAAAGAGCCATTAACCGATTAGCGACTTCAATAAATACGGCGTCGCAACAAACAGCAGCGCGGTGCCAACCACGATCACCGTCCAAATCCAGCGCGCGCTGTTTGAAAAGTTCGGACTTTTCCATAGCAATGGCAAAGCCAGTGGGCCGACGAGCAGCAACATAGCCACTACGTAACTCTTGGCGTAATAGAATTCTGCCGCATGCCCGGCAGACTTGGCGACTTTGTAGGCGTCGATTATGGCGCTCGACCACAAGAGCAACAGCGCGAGCGCGGCAGTGATGGCGTTGAAATCATCGAGCCAGTAAATGGCGATGGCCAGAGCAACACAGCAGGCGAGAATCACCCAGCCTTTTTTGCGCTCGTGATTATAGATTTGCCCCAGACCGGGCAGGAGCGCCGATAATAGCAGCGCAACAAACGACTTTGCTCGCGTGGTCATGACCTGACGCCCGCTAGTGAGCTGCTGTCATGGGAAACCAAAGCGAGCAATCGAAAAATCATTTCTGACAGGCAAGCGATCTTGCGGTGAGTCTCAGATCAATCCATCGCCCGTTCCCAGACAACCGCTAAGGACAAATGCGACGGCAAGCGCCTACTTCTTGTCCGCGAATAGCCGCGAATACAATCTGCGCGCATTGCCCTCAGTGATGTTGTAGCGATCCTGCTCCGTCAATCCTTCGACGGACTTGAAGATCGGCACCAGGTCTTCGAAGTTTCGACCGGTCCCGGGATCGATGGCGTTGACCGCGCCGAACATCTCGGTGGCGAACAATACCCGGTCGGCGCCGACGCGCTTGATCAACAGCTCCATGGACTCTTTGTCGTAAATCGCCATGTCCCAATACACCCGGCGCGCCGCTTCTTCGAAGGGCTCGAGTCCTTCTTTGACATGCATGCCGCGCTGGCGATTCCACTGATACGGAATCGCCCCGCCGCCGTGCGGAATGATCAGTTTCAACTTGGGGAAATCCTTGAACACACGCGACTTGAGAATCTCCACCGCGGCGGAGTGGTGATGCGCGATGTAATAGGAATTGGTCAAGTGCATCGCCGGGTTGAGCGATGCGCTGGCGTGCACCGTGCACGGCACATCGAGCGCAACGAGTTTTTCCCAAAGCGGATACCACCACTCGCTGCCCATGGATGGCGTCAGAGGTTCTTTTCCACCGGCGACGTCCGGATTGACGTTGCAGCTGATGAAACCCAAGTCTTTTACGCAGCGGTCGAGCTCGTCGGCCCATTCTGTCGGGCTCACCCCTGGCGACTGCGGGAGCTGGCACACCGGCGACACTTTGTCGGGCCAGGTTTTGGCGACTCGCGCGATCAAGTCGTTGCATGCTTCGGTCCAGTAGCGGCTGACGAGCGGCGAACCGAAGTGATGGCCCATGGCGCC
>DATLCH010000376.1:0-10520 GCA_035526465.1 Candidatus Limnocylindrales bacterium
ACATTTTCTGAAATTCTACCTCGGTCAGATCGCCCGCAGCGATAAATTTTTCTTTCAGCCGCTTGATCGGACATTTTTGCTTCCACGATTCGATTTCCTCCTTGGTGCGGTAGGCGGTTCCTGGATCACCGCCAAAATGACCGTCCCAGCGAAAAGTTACGCATTCAAGGAATGTCGCACCGCCGCCGCTGCGTGCTTTCGCCGCGGCTTGCTGCATCGCTTCGTACACGGCTTCCACATCGTTGCCATCGACGGTCTTGCCCTCGAATCCATAAGCGGCACCGCGCACGGAGAGTTGTTTCACCGCGACGCTCTTCGCCAAACTGACGGTCATCGCGTACTGATTGTTCTCGCAAATATAGATAACCGGCAGCTTCCAAACACCGGCGAGATTCATCGCCTCATGGACAACCCCCTGGTTGGCCGCACCGTCGCCAAAGAAGCTGGCGACGACTTCTTGCGAGCCGCGGATTTTCGCCGATAGTGCCGCGCCTGTGGCGGTGGGCACTGTGCCGCCGACGGTTCCGGTGTTGCCGATAAAACCGAAAGCCATATCACCCATGTGCATCTTGCCGCCGCGTCCCTTGGAGTAGCCCTCCTCGCGGCCCATGCACTCGCACAAAAGCGTGTACAGGTCGGCGCCCTTGGCGATTAAATGTCCGGTGCCGCGGTGATAGCTAGCGATCAAATCGTTGGGCTGCAACGCCGAACAGACTCCCACGGCGATGGCTTCTTGGCCGCGATAAGAGTGCGTGCTGCCATACATCGCCTTGCGCTGGTAAAGCTCTTCGAGTTTTTCTTCGAATGCCCGCACCAATACCATCTGCCGCAGCATTGCCTTGCGTGTCGCCATGTTTAACATAACTCCCTCAACGATTTATCAATCAATCGCGAATAGCGAACTGCTACTTTGTTATTTGCCCCTGGCAGAGTTGTCAAGAAGTGGTGCTGATCCGCGCCTGCGTCAAAAATGGCGGCTTATGCGGCGGCAAAAGCTGCAGCATTAAGCCGAATCGTTTTTGAACACGAGTTTTCGATTACTTAACGAAGAAGCGCAGCGACTGATGGGTGTACTGCACCAATGGTCCGAAGTACACGCCGAAGAGAACTGTTAAAAAGGTCAGCGGCAACAGCAACGTATAGTTGTTCGCCGCCAAAGTAATTTGCTTATCTTCGGCCGTCGGGGAGTCGAGAAACATGGTCTTGACTAATTTGGCGTAATAATAGAGCGAGATGACGCTGTTAAGCGCAGCGACCACGGCGAGGACCGCGAAGGCACCGCCCTGCCGAATCACCGCCGAAAACAAGAAGAACTTGCCCATGAAGCCGGCGAACGGCGGCAGCCCGGTCAGCGAAAAAAGAAAAATCGTTAGACAAACCGCCGGAACAGTGGCGCCGCGCCACGCTAGTCCACGGTAGTCCGCAATATCTTCGTCGCCGGTAACGTTAGAGATCATGCCTACCACAAGGAAGGCACCGACGTTCATTATCAAGTAAACCACTGTGTAGAACAGGATCGCCGCTAGCCCCTCGTTATTTAGAATCGCCAGGCCCATCATCATATATCCCGCATGCGCAATGCCGGAGTAGGCGAGCATGCGCTTAACGTTGCGCTGGTTGAGAGCGCAGAGATTGCCGACGGTCATGGTGAGCATGCTTAATGCAAGCAGGACCTGTGGCCATTCCACCCCAGCTGTAAAAGCCCAATCACCCGAGGCCATAACTTTGGACATGCCGGGGAAAAAGAAGCGGATCATGATCGCCAACCCAGCAGCATTGGATGCCACTGAAAGGAACGCGGTGAATGGGGTCGGCGCGCCCTGATAAACATCGGGCGACCACATGTGAAACGGGAAGAAAACGATTTTGTAACCGAAGCCCGCCAGGATAAAAACAAACGCAATGAACACCGTCGCCTTGCTGATTCCTTCCTGGCTTAAGGCCAGCTGTATAGCCGAGTAATCCAAGCTGCCGGTCATGCCGAAGATCCAGCTCATGCCGTAGATCATCGTGCCGGAGGCGACGCCGCCATAGATTAAATACTTCAGCGCCGCCTCGCTGGAACGTCGGCTGTGGGGCAGGAACCCGGTCAGCACATAGGAGCCCAGACTGACCATTTCGAGGGACAAATAGGCCATTAACAGATTGCTCGACGAAGCCATGAAAAACATGCCGAGCGCGCAAGTCAGCAGTAGAGCGTAGTACTCGGCTTCATGAACCCGCTCAATCTCGTTACTGCCGATGGACATGAGGATACATAGGATCGTCGCCGCCAAAGAAAACACTTTGAAGAAGATGCTGAAGTTGTCGAGCACAATCATGCGGTGAAACAGCATGCCGGGTTCGGCGCTATAAAGATCGAAGGAGACGATGAGCGAGCACACGCAGCCGATCAGTGCCAGTGCCGCGGGCCAACGCCGGCTTGATGCGATCAAGTCCAGCACGATGAGCAGCAAGATCGTCGCGGAGAGAATAATCTCCGGACAAAAGAAAGTAAGGCTCGCGACGTTCTTCAGATCCATGGCTAGCCGTGCAGGTGCGGGATCACGATTGCATTGATTGAGTCAAGCGTTGTGCGCAGCATGTCGAGCACCACGCCGGGATAAACTCCGACGACGATGACAATCGCCCCCAATGGCACCAGAGTAAAAATCTCCCGGCCATTGATTTCCGCCATATTGAGATATTTCTCATTGGGCGGTCCTAGGTAGACGCGCTGAATCGTCCAGAGCAAATAACCGGCGGTGAGGATGACGCCGCTGGCGCCGAGAATCGTCAACACCGGATACTTTTGCCAGGTGCCGAGCAGGACGAGGATTTCCGAAATGAAACCAGAGAGCCCCGGCAGCCCCATGGATGCGAAGAAAGCCAACGCCGTCGCGCCCGTGTAAACCGGCATGATCGCCGCGAGCCCGCCGAAGCCTTCAATTTCACGGTGATGCGCGCGGTCATAGACCACCCCAACCAAGAGGAACAACATGCCGGTGATGGTGCCGTGATTAAACATCTGCAACACCGCGCCATTCAATCCCTGTGTGGTCATGCTCGCCATGCCGAGCATGACGTAACCCATATGACTGACGCTGGAGTAGGCGACCAGTTTTTTTAAGTCTTTCTGCGCCATGGCGCAGAGCGCTCCGTAGATAATATTCCAAGCGCCGAGGGCGCCGAGAAACCAGTAGGCCAAGTCCGCGGTCGCCACCGGCATCATGGGAAAATTGACCCGCAGGATGCCGTAGGTGCCCATCTTCAATAATACGCCGGCAAGAATTACCGAGATCGCAGTAGGCGCTTCAACGTGAGCATCGGGCAGCCACGTATGAAATGGAAAGGCCGGGATCTTGATCGCGAAACCGATAAAAAGCGCCATCCAGATGACATGCTGAAAACCCCAACCCCATAGATTGAACGGCCAGAGCGGTAACACTGCAGTGCTGTACTTACTCGCCTGGGCCATGAGAATTCGCATGTCGAAAGTATGCGGCTCGACGGTGAAATAGAGCGCGAGGATTGCAAGCAGCATCAACACGCTGCCGAACAAGGTGTAGAGGAAAAACTTGATCGCCGCATACTCGCGCCGCGGCCCACCCCAAATGCCGATGAGAAAATACATCGGCAACAGCATGACTTCCCAGAACACGTAGAACAGAAAAAAATCCAAGGCGCAGAACACCCCCATCATGCCGGCGTCGAGCATAAGAAATAGCGCGAAGTAGCCCTTCACCGCTTTTTCAATGCCGAAGGAAGCAAAAATGCAGAGGAAGCTCAGTAACGCAGTGAGCAGCACCATGGAAATACTCAATCCGTCCACGCCCATGGTGTAGCTAATGTTGTAGGCAGAGATCCAATGGTAATCTTCAACGAACTGAAATTTCGCCGTCGTCCGGTCAAAGTTGATGAACAGCCAGATCGCCATCAACAGCGGCGGCACGGTGACGATGGCGGAGAACCAGCGAATCAGTTTGGCGTTATTGGGCAACGCCAAAATAACCGCCGCTCCGGCCAGCGGAATAAACGTCATGTAAGTAAGGATATTTTGCATCGTCCCTATGCTCCAGTGAAAGTCACGTCCAGTATCGGATCTTTACATACACGGCGACCGCCATCGCGATGATGATCCCGTAGAGGTAACCGTTGATATTGCCGGTCTGCAGGCGGCGAAAACGGTTACCCGCCCAATAGGTCACATCGGCCACCGCGTTGACCAAACCGTCGATAATATACGTATCGAATAAGCCATTGAGCCAAGCAGCGAATCGGGTCAAAGCGGCCACGCCATTGACGATGCCGTCAACAATATAAGCATCGAAGGCCGACCAGAAACGCGCCAGCATCAATGTGCCATTGACAAATATCGCTTGATAAATCTCGTCGAAATACCATTTACGATCGAATAGACGATACGGCAAACCGCCGGCGAGATTGACAAAGG
This sequence comes from Candidatus Limnocylindrales bacterium, assembly GCA_035526465.1. Taxonomy (GTDB): domain Bacteria; phylum Desulfobacterota; class Binatia; order UBA9968; family UBA9968; genus DP-20. The sequence goes on from DATLCH010000376.1 coordinate 4,433, forward strand.
TGTCGGGCGACAATGACCCGCGAAGGTACATGAGATACGCGATGAAGACACCGAAAGCTGCCACTGAAACCGAAACCGCCATCAGGCCCCACTCCAAAGCATGCGACCCATGCCCTTCGGCATGAGCGTGAATGACCGGTTCCAGCCAGTGGGCGAACTGGCTGCCGCCCAACACGCCAGGCAAGCCGATCAGACCGGCGAACACCGCGCCAATCGCCAATACCACCAAAGGCATGGTCATCACCGAAGGCGATTCATGCAAATGCTCCTGGGTATGATGATCGGCGCGACACTTGCCATAGAAGGTCATGAATAACTGGCGGAACATGTAGAAAGCGGTCATGCCGGCGCCGCACAGCGCCAAGAACCAAACGACCTTGTTGCCATGATCGCTGGTAAACGCCAGCCAAAGAATTTCGTCTTTTGAGAAAAATCCGGCAAACGGCGGGAAGCCGGCAATCGCCAGTACCGAGACAAAAAAAGTCGCAAAGGTAATCGGCATCCACTGCTTCAAGCCGCCCATCTTACGCATGTCCTGCTCATGATGCATGGCGTGAATCACGCTGCCGGCACCCAAGAACAAGCAGGCTTTGAAGAACGCGTGAGTCATTAAATGAAACACCGCCGCCGCATAGCCACCGACGCCGACGCCGATGAACATGTAGCCCAATTGGCTGACCGTGGAATAGGCCAAAACTTTCTTGATGTCGTTTTGGGTCAAGGCGATGCTCGCGGCGACCAATGCGGTCGCCACACCGATAAACGCGATGAGCTGCATGACACCCGGCGCCATGGAGAAAAAGACATTCATTCGCGCAGTCATGTAAACGCCGGCGGTCACCATGGTCGCAGCGTGGATCAACGCGCTCACCGGCGTCGGCCCGGCCATCGCGTCAGGGAGCCAGACGAAAAGAGGAATCTGCGCCGATTTGCCGGTGGCGCCGACGAAAAGAAAAAACGCCGCCAAGGTAACGACGGAATAGCCCCACAAGCTCATGTTGGCGATCGACGGCGCCCACTTGACCATTTCGCGAAACGTCAAGGATCCATGGCCTTGCGCGTCGAGCGACCAAAACAGCAAAAACATCCCTAGGACAAAGCCAAAATCGCCGACCCGGTTGACGATGAAAGCTTTATTGCCGGCGCGCGCGTTCGCATGATCGTGATACCAGAAACCGATGAGTGCGTAAGAACACAGCCCGACACCTTCCCACCCGACGAATAACAAAAGCAAGCTGTCGCCCAAAACCAAAGTCAGCATCGCCGCGGTAAACAAATTGAGATAGGCGAAAAAACGCCAGAACGCCTTGTCGTCATGCATGTACCCGGTCGCATAGATATGAATGAGCCCGCCTATGCCGGTGACGATAAGAATCATCACTGAAGACAGCGGGTCGACGAGGAATGCCATATCTACTTTGAGCGAGCCCAGATCGATCCAGCGATAAAGGTTATCGATGATAAAGCGTTTTTCCGGTTCCAATCCTTTGAGCGTGAGAAAGGCGTTGACGGAGAGCACAAAGGCAACGATCACTGGGATACAAGCGACCCACCCGATGACGCTCTTACCGAACTTTTTTTGAATCTTCGCGCCAAGCAAACCATTGACGATGGCGCCAAGCAGAGGCAGGAAAACGATCCAGCGTATAAAATCCGTTTGTATGGGATTTTCCATCGAGTGTTACAACCTTGGAGTTGGCATTTCGACCGTTGAGCTAATCCTTCATCGTCTCGGCGGCTTCGACATCGATGGTGTGGAACAGTTTGAAAATAGCCAATACGATCGCCAAGCCGACCGCCGCCTCGGCCGCCGCTAGCATGATGACAAAGATCGCGTAAATCTGGCCGGCGCTATTGCCGCTGCCAAAATGGGAAAATGCGACATAATTGATATTGGCGCTGTTCAGAATAAGTTCTACGCCCATCAACACGCTGATGGCATTGCGCCGAGTTAACACCGTGAATAAGCCGAGGGCGAAAAGAATCGCGCCGATGATCAAATACGAGGAGAGCTCACTCGGCTGCATTACTCTTTGATCTCCTTGCGCGATAACACCACGGCACCGATCATTGCCGCCAACAAGACCAGAGAAGCAAGCTCAAATGGCAACAAATACTCGTAAAGAAATGCGTCGCCGATTTTTGCCGTGGTGGCTGCGAAAACGATTTCCTTGGCCTTGATCCAAGGAGTCGTCTTGACCGTTTGGATGAGCATGTAAAGCAAACCGCCGGTTACGATGAGTGCCGGAATGCGGCCGGCCGCGCGATTGGTGATCGCCACATCGGTGATTCGGTGCGTCAGCATGACCGCAAACAGGATCAACACCAGAATGCCGCCGACATAGATCAGCAATTGCACCGCGGCGACGAAGTCGGCGCCGAGGAAAATATACAGCCCAGCCACTCCCATGAAGGTGCCAAGCAAAGAGAACGCCGAGTAGATAATATTACGCGAAAAAGCCACCATGCCGGCCGACACTATGGTAAGCAGCGCAACTAAATAAAATACCGCCGTTGATACACTCATACCCTGCTCAGTTTCTGAGATCGCGGAAAAATTGCAGACGTTTTCGCTGACTTATCGGAAGATCCTTAACGGATCAAGGGGGCATTGAATGGAAATGGAAATTCCGCCCCGCTCCAGACGCCTATGCTTCCTCCTCGGCGGCCCCTCCTCCATCCGGCGTAGCAAATTCGTCCAGATATTTTTGACCGATATCGACTTTGGCAACCAACGTGGGCTCGGTTTCGCCGCCCTTCTTGGGTTTGTAGAGATTGGACGGCTCGGGAGCGAAGTGGCGGACCAGGCCTGCCGGGTTATAGCTTGCGCCTTCGAACTCTTGAGAGTGACGGATCGCGCCGGTCGGGCAGACCTCCGAACACAGACCGCAGTACATGCATTTGCACACATCGATATCGAAGTGAGCAAACTGGCGCTGCTTGGTGTCCTTGTTCATGTCGATGCCAATGGTAATGCAAGTGATCGGACAGACACGCTCACAGGCCAAACAGCCGGTGCATATATCGAGATCGACTTCGAGGATACCGCGATATCGCAACGGCAGTGTTTCCTGGATCGGTACCGGGATCTTATCCGGATATTGGATAGTCATCGGCCGGCGCATCAAATGCGAGAAGGTAATGGACATCCCTTCAAAGGTCGACGTGATCGCATCCCTGATATCTTTTATATAGCTGGCAACACTCATAGTTCCTCAACAGCTAAATATGCGGTTTGAGATAAATCTCCGGCTTGGCTTCGGTCAACTGAAAACCGACGCGACGGAAAAAATTTATCGCCGTCGCGATGGCAAAGCCCAGCGTCACCGCTCGAAAAACCCACTGCCATTGGTTGGACATGAACATAACGCCGATGGTGCCCATCAAACAAACGAACGACAGCGGCACCATGTACTTCCAGCACAACGCCATCAATTGGTCGACGCGCACACGCGGCAAGGTCGCGCGGATCCACATGGCCACGAACACCCAGGAATAAGCTTTCAAAAAAAACACTATGAACTGAGCGATGCCTTTAGCCACGGGATGATCATCAAAGACCGCCGGCACTTGCCAGCCGCCCATGAACAGCGACGTGGCCACCGCGCCGATGACGTAAAGATTGCCCCACTCGGCAAAGAAGAAAAACAGAAAGCGCATGCCGCTATATTCGGTGACGTAACCGGCGACCAATTCCGACTCAGCCTCCGGAATATCGAAGGGCGTACGGTTACCTTCGGCCAACGCGGCGGTAAAGTAGAGAAAAAAGGCGCAGAAAGTGAACGGATTATGGAACAGAAACCAGTCCCAGGGCGCCCACCCTTGGGCCTTGATGATCCCCTGTATGCTCAGTGTGCCGGAAAGAAACACCACGGTTAACAGCGCCAAACCTGCAGGGATTTCGTAGCTGACGATCTGCGCTGCCGAGCGCATGCCGCCAAGCAGCGACCATTTGTTATTCGACGCCCACCCGGCCATGAGAATGCCGACTACTACGAGCGAAGTAACGGCGAGTATATAAAGAATGCCGATGTCGAGATCGGCGACGATCAGGTTTTCACCGAAGGGAATAACCACGAATGTGCAAAGAAAACCCATGAAGACGATATACGGGGCGAGCGGAAATAGTTTCTGATCCGCCGCTGCCGGCACGATATCTTCCTTCATGATGTTCTTAATGCCGTCGGCGAGCCATTGAAGGACGCCTTGAGGCCCAACCCGATTGGGGCCGACGCGCGACTGCATGCGTGCCCAGACACGCCGTTCGAGCCAGCTCGTCAAGCCGGCAAGCGGCGCGACGAAAACTGACAGGACCACCAGCGCCGTGAGCACCATAGCGATGGCATAGACGACCTCTTTAGGAACGCCGGCGAACGCACCTTCTTGCATCATTTGGTCGAGCAGGGATTGCATAGTGTTATCGAAAATATCTAACGATCGATCTCCGGCGCATCGACATCGAGACTGCCGATCAGCGCGATCAAATCCGCCACCATAATCCCCTTGCTAAGCTTGTCGATGATACTCATGGCCGTGAACGAGCCGGTGCGAATGCGCACTCGGTAGGGATACTCGCTGCCATCGCTAATAACGTAAAAACCCATATCGCCGCGTGGCGCTTCCACCCGAGCGTAATATTCGCCCGCGGGCGGCCGGAATTTCCTCGGAACTTTGGAAATCGCCGGACCCTTGGGAATCATTTTTATGCACTGCCGGAGAATTTTGACGCTCTCCTGCATCTCACGGATCCGTACCCAGAAACGGTCGAAGCTGTCGCCGACGCTGCCGACTTCGGCAGTGCCGACAGGGATATCAAAATCCAATTCCGGATAGATCGAGTACGGAATATCGCGACGAATATCCCATTTGATACCGGAGCCGCGCAGGTTAGGCCCCACTAGGTTATACGACAGCGCCTCTTCTTTAGTCACCACCGCAACACCGGCCAGACGCTCGATGAAAATCTTATTGCCCGACAGCAAACGGTTAAACTCCTCGACGATGGGTTCGAAGTGATCGAGGAATTCCGCTATTTTCGCCATGGTCGATGGCACAATGTCATAACCCACCCCGCCGATGCGGATATAGTTGTAGGTCAAACGCGCGCCGCAGATCTCTTCCATCAAATTGTTGATGGTTTCGCGCTCGCGCAAGGCATGAACGAACGGCGTCATGGCGCCGATGTCCTGGCCAAAAGTGCCGACGGAAATCAGATGGCTCGCTATGCGATTGAGTTCACAGGCGATGACCCGGCAAAATTCCCCGCGGCGCGCCACTTCCGTATTGCCAAGCTTCTCAGCAGCCATGCAGAAGACTTGATTGGCGAACATTGCCGCCAAATAATCGGCCCGATCGGTATAAGGCACGTAACCGTGATACGTCACCTTCTCGCCGATCTTCTCGATGGAACGGTGCAAGTAGCCGACATCCGGAATTGCTTCGTTGATCATCTCACCGTCGGTCTTGACGACGAAACGCAACACGCCATGAGTGCTGGGGTGCTGCGGCCCAACATTGATGGTCATCTCTTCGGCGTAAAAGCCGGTATCCGTAGCGGCGTTCTCGCTCATCGCTAAACCCTATCGCAACAATTTTTCGACCAACGGCGCACGCTGGGTGCTAATGCCATCATATTCTTCCTGCTCGACATAATCTTTGCGCAGCGGGAAGCCGACCCAATCCTCGGGCAACATAATCCGGCGCAGATCGCTGTGGCCTTCGAAGATTACCCCGAAGAGATCGTAAACCTCGCGCTCGAACCAATTGGCGACCTTCCATTGCTCTTCGACGGTAGCGATTTTAGGATTGTCGCGCGGCAAATCGACTTTAAGGACGATTTGATGGTTATGAGCATAAGAAAACAGATGATAGACGAGTTGAATTTTTTCTTCCTTCGGCCAGTCGACTGCGGTCAAATCCGACAGCACTTCGTATCTAAAACTCTGAGCGGTGCGCAGGAAACGGCAGATTTCGACGATATTCTCCTTCTCGACATTGAAGTACGGGTCCAGGACATCCTCTTTGAAGTCGCGGACTTTGCCGGGAAAGAGTTTTTCGAGTGAAGCGTATGTTTCTTTAGCTTGCATGG
>DATLCH010000377.1:0-7087 GCA_035526465.1 Candidatus Limnocylindrales bacterium
GTCGACGGTCATTTTGCCGGCGACCATAAGTTCCATGTCGGAGCCGCTGGTGTAGTGACTCCAGTCACCGATCTCAAGGTCCCAGTGCATGACTTTGCTCATAGGGGGTAGGTTAGCTGGGAGTTGTTGGTCGTTATAGGAGATCGGGATCTCCATGCCACGACCCAACGCGCGCACGTTGGCCTTCTGTTTTTTGCACCAGTCGAGTACTTCGGCAAACGTCATTATTGCTACTCCGCTGCTTTGTTTTCCGACTTAACCGGATTATATAGGTGTTCTTTCAATCCGGTATGCACGCCATAGATCACTTTGCCGATCTTCGGTTTTTTCAAGGGCTCGGTGCTCACCTGGTACAGGATCAATCGCTCCGTGCCCGTGTTGTTGAGTTGGTAGAAGAAACCTGGAGGGACATGGACGGCTTGGTGTTGCTTTAGGTGATACTCTTCGCCGTCATGCAGTCCTCTCATGGTGCACTCGCCCTGAACCACGAAAAAGGTGTGGTCGGAGCCGGGGTGGCAGTGCAGTTCGTCGTTTATGCCGGGCTCGTAGCTGTTGAGCGCTATATGGAGCCGGTCGGTCTGCGTCGGTCGCGCGTAGTTGCGGCCGGTTGGCTTGCCCCATTGAGCCTCATTCACGACGTCGACTTTGGTAATCTTTGTAATCTTTTCCATGGATATCCTCCTGGTAACTTCAATCCCACCAAATCTACAGGATGTTGGCGCCGAAACACAAGTGCCGGCGCAACTGGTGATTCCCCGCGTCGACAGAATTGAACGCCGACAATAGACTCCTAGTGTGCAATGTCGTCACTCACGCTGATAGCTCGCCTAAAACGATCCGGCTGGCTAGAAGGAACCTGTTTCGATTGACAAAGGTTGGCATGAAGAGATTCGTTACTGTTTTTATTATGCCGCATCAGAGCGCCTATCCCGAGATAGCCAAGGAAAGGCCGAAGGCGATCTGGTGTGGTGGAGCACGGACCGCGAGTCGTTGAGGCGTCGGATATAACAAAAACACCTTTCCTCTGCCGATCTGCCGAAGCGCATCGATGATCTTCTCAAGCCAGCCAGTTGGGTGGGGTACGATGGAGCTCGTCCCGGTCAATGCCGAAGGAGCCGCGGTATCGTCCAACGCGCCGCATCCGCACGCGGCGTTACTATTCATTGATTTTCTACTTTGCCCCGAAGGTCAAAAGATGTATGCCGCTAAACTTTTCTATACCAGCGCGACTAGAAAAGTCAGCTAGGAAAAGTGGTATCCGGAGAAAGGGGCTTACTACGGCGGAGTATGAAGAACGCGCTGACAAGTGGCTCAAACTCTTGCGCGAAATCCGCCGAAAGTAGCTCTGGCGCTCCATTTCGGGTGGTTTTATGATTTAAAATTATGTTAATTAACAAATGCTTGCCGATACTTCCGAGTGTTCTCTTGAGGATTACCAAGCTAAGTTGATCGGTTCATCCCGTGTAATATTTTCAAGCCGGTGAAATTCAAAGGAAAATACCTCTGCAGTGGGGTAAATCCCGCGCCCCCTCTCTTTGACCGCCAATTGACCAGTGATAATCGTACCTGCTCCAGTTAAGGGGGAGGGCATAATGGCTGCAAAAATCGACTGTATGACATGCCGGAAACGGCCAAGAAAAAAGACCCGGAAATAGACGATCCAAATCGAAGATAGTAGGTAGAAGATCGAACAACTCTCCGTACGGACATCACAAACAAAAAGGACCTGCGATTAAACAACGCAGGTCCTTTTTGTTTGTGCCTGTTTGCAAATTTTAGAAAAAAGCCAACGTGCGCATTTCGATGCTTTCGCGCGAATTCGCGTGCGGCGGGGCCGTCGGATCGTCGAAGGCGCAGTGAGCGGTCCAACGAGCGCGCCCATCTTTCACTGAATCATAGCATTTGAATACCATGGCTTCGGTGCGCTGCATATTAGGGAAATAATACCACCGGTGAGCAGGGCTATGGGTCAGATGATACACTTCGCCGCGCCTTTCGGGGTATATGCGTGCGCTGGGGATCAATTCAGTCATGCCGATCGTTTGGGCATCGGCGATGGCCAGGTGATCGTTTTGCACCGGCTTATTGATCGGCCGCCAGGTCTGCACGACCGCGAAGCGCCGGCTGATGAGTTCTTCGGCTTCATCCGGCAATAAGTCACGCACGCGCTGTGGTCCGGACCATTCTGTGTAATCGTTGTGCGCGTTGCGCACCGGGCCGCTCACCTGATTGGCTTCGCGGATGGCGCTGTCGGCAGCGCGCAGGGTGTGATCGAATACCAACACCCGTTTGGCGCCGGCTGTTCGCTTTACGAGTTCTTCGGTTTCTTTGTAGTAGATTGACCGTACTTCAGCGCCGTCATAGAAGTTTTTCACCTGGGTATCATGCTGTACCAGAAGGAATCCTTCGCGTTCCAGCGAAAGCCGATCGGCGATGGCACGGCCGTTGTATATCGGCATCGGGAATTCAGCGTACTTGCCCTTGCGCTTTTGATCCGCCTCGGCCTGCTGCACACCGCCGTAACTCTCCGGGGTCTCGGTAGTGTCGGCGAGATAATTCAGCAGTGCTTCAAACTCTGCCGTGGCCTCTTCGACTCTTTCAGCTCGTGACATAAAGGATCCTTCGAAGACGCGAACAGTGCTCACCACACAGACGCGAAGGTTGAACAAAACTGTACTCCCGGTCGTGGTGAAAAATCTCTCTCATCTCATCTCGGCTCGAGCGCTCGCTACTTTGGCATCATTTCGCAGGGCGTCTGCCGTGGGCCCAGGCTTTCGAAATATTCGTTGGTCTCGGGATTGTAGCGGCCCTGGTTAAAATCACCGCCTTTTTGGCTGCGGATGATTACCGCGACGGTGCGCTCGCCGACCGTGAGCTCCGTGTGAATTTCATAAGGCTTAACTAAATCTATATCGCCAGGTCCGCAGAGCACGTTGGCTGATTCCTTTATCTGTGCGAAGTTGGGCTTCGAACGATCGTCAAGCCGATCGTAGCGCACAACTTTCTCGCGGCCGTCGATGACGCCATAGAGTGTGTAGATATGCGCATGGTCATGGATCCGCGCGGCGACACCCTGGCGCGCTTGGCCTTTGGTGAGGCCGTTAATGGCGAAACCGTAATCGGGGTCTTCGTAGAACAGCAAGTTTTCGGCGCGGCCGTTGGCCGGAACGCAATCTGGCCATGTCTTCGACGCGGCGATCATATCAGGATCGGCCAAAAGCTCGGCCAGGATTGGCCGGAGGCCGTTCCAGCGTTTGTCGAGATCTGTTTCTTTGGCGAACAGCTCGCGAGTCTTCCTGATGAAACGATCCTTGGCGTTTTCGTCGCTAGTTCGTGCTTGCGCTGCGGCGGCGGTTTGGGTTTCCATGTCTCCTCCTAATTTAAGGTTGCATTGATTGTTGTTGGGTTGCGATCGTTTTCTTTGCGGGTTTCGTATTCTGCCGCGCCGTAAAAGCGCGCACAGTTGTCCCACAGTATTTTGCGTTTGTCGTCGTCCGAAAGTGTTAGTTCGAGAAAACTTTCGACGGCGTGCGGATACTTCGAGTCGCCGTGCGGATAGTCGGTGGAAAATACCAATTGATCGCAGCCGAACTCGGCGATTGTATAGCGCGCCGGAGCCTCGTCGGGTTCGATGGAGATCCAGCACTGGCGTTTGAAGTACTCAGTCGGAGTCATTTTCAAATCTGGCATGAAGACATCGCCTTCGCGTTCGTAGCCTTCGTCTAAACGCCACAACAGCCAAGGCAGCCAGGAACAGTTGGCTTCGAGAAACGCCACGCGCATCTTGGGGTGACGCTCCAAAATTCCACCGCCGAGGAAAGCGCCCATGCCCATCATCTGCTCGAACGGTTGGGCATAAACCCGGCGCAGGCCGAAATTGGGCTCGAAATGTTCCGCCGCTTGGCGCGAACGCGACGCCGAGGCTTCATGAAAGCCCAGCGGCATGTTCAATTCCTCGAGCAAATCCCACAAAGGCTCGTAGTGCGGGTCGTACCAGTTTATACCATTGATGATATTCGAGCGCAGAAACACCGAACGAAAACCATACTCTTCTTTGACCCGGCGAGTCTCGCGCAAAGCATCCTCGAGATTGTAAACCGAGATCATGCCGGCGCCGAGCAGCCGCTCGGGATCGGCGGAACAAAAATCATGCAGCCAATCGTTATAGGCGCGTGCCATCGCGTCGGCGAAGCGCGGATCTTGGTCGGGAAAAGTGAGGATGCCCAAGCCGCGCGTCGGAAATAGCACGGCGGTGTCGATGCCTTCAGTGTTCATCGCTTCCAACTGCACATGCCCGGTCCAGCCACGCTCGGCATGATTCCGGTATATTTCCTGGTTCTTATTGAAATTGTTGCCGCGATGCGGCGTTCCGCCGGTGCGCCGGGTATCTTTTGGGACCTTAGGAAAGATCGTACCGAGATCGCGAACATTGTCAGAAGTCCTGCCGCGCGGCGCCTGATCAAGAAATTCTTTATCGATATAGCGTTCCCAAAGATCGGGCGGCTCCATGATGTGCATGTCGCTGTCGAAGACTTTGAATCCCTTTTTCGCCATGAAGTACCCCCTTAGATTTTTCGAGCGTAATGCTGACCCAGGGCGGATGTCAAGCAAGGATAAGGCGAGATTCTGACCGCAATTTTTTTGCTTTGGGTGTTGGTCCGTCGACTTCGCGAGATGCGGGCATATTAATCGCGGCGCTAGGAATTACTCTCTGATTGCTTACGTGTGATAGGAAAGACTGCACCAGGTTACGTGTGCCTTTTAGGCGGCCCGCGAGCACTTTGCGAGCACACTTATGAGATGGTGCGGCTGAGCAACGCAAGGCTGATTCCTAGATGGCAAATTCTTTCTGTGTCAATTGACAAGCGCTCTCGGCCCAATTACATCTCAGGCAGTTGACGCGCAAAATGGCGTCACCGGGAGCTATCAGGATGATTTTTCGTATATCGGTCAGTATCGTTATTATTTTCATCAGCACCGTCGAGCTCGGCGCGCAAGGCCGCAAGGTGCGGGTGGCGATGCCGGGTTACACCATCGCCGGGATTTCGTTTCTGACGGCGAAGCTCAATGGTTACTACGCCGCCGAAGGGTTGGATGTGGAGCTGATCGCCATGCGCGCGCCGACGGCGAATCTCGCCGTGCTGAGCGGCAGCGTCGAGTTCTCGACGGTGCCTTTGGTGGGACTCAATACCGCGCTTCGCGGCGGTGCGCTGAAGATTATCATGGTCCACTTCGACAAACCGCAGCATGTGCTGTTCGTCAAAAACGATTTACAGAACCTGAAATCGTTACGCGGCAAAAAAATCGCCGTGTCCGGTCCGGGGGTGATCGACGATGTGTTGTTGCGCGAAGTGTTGAGCAACAACGGCATCGATGCCAACAAGGATCTCGCCATTCTCAGCATGGGATCGGCAGATACTCGCGTGACCAGTTTGATTAGCGGCGCAGTCGACGGCGCGATGATCATCGCACCGCATACGTTTAGCGCCAAAGATGCAGGCTTCCGCGAACTAGTAGTGTTTCGCGACCAAGGCGTGCTCTTGCCGAGCGGCGGGATCGCAGTGCGGGATGACACAATCAAAAACGATCCGGCGCTGGTCGATCGCTTTACCCGAGCGTCGATGATGGGCTTCATACATTCGCGCGATAATCGCGCCGGCGCGATCCGTGTTCTGAGCAAAACCTTGAGGATCGAGGAACCGGTCGCTGTGAAAGTTTACGATTCCTCGCGCCCGACAATGACTGCGGACGGTACGCTCAGCGAAGACGCGCAAAAGAAGATGGCTAGCTTCGTCGCTAAATCGTCAGGGCTCAAAGAAATTGTTACGCTGGACAAGGCATTCGATTTCTCGTTCGTGCGCAAGGCCAATGCGACGCTTCAGGCCAAGAGTTGGCAGCCGGTACAGTGAATTGACGACGGTGCTCGAGCGGCATTAAAGTTTCTCTGGAAGAGCAATATGCGACTGACATTGGCTTATCACCCGGTAACTTCGATTCACTTCGGGTCTAGATTGAATTTGGACGGCGCTGCGCTGACGGTTGGTCAAGACGAGTTACGCGCCATCGTTCTCGAGGACCCGCTGATCGAAGCAGTCGACTTTGAGATTGCCGCGCCCAACGATAGCCTGCGCGCCGGGCCGGTATTCGACATCGTTGAGCCTCGCGCCAAAACCACAGGCTCGAGCCCGGATTGGCCGGGGATTCTCGGCGCGCCGCAAACCGCGGGCAGCGGCACTACCCATGTTCTCACCGGCGCGGCAGTGACCATGCTGCGCGAAGACTCCTCGGGCGACTCGCGGGGTGATACTGGCTATGTCCTTGAAATGAGCGGAGCGCCGGCGGCGGGTTCGCACTACGGGACGCTGCAGCATTTGATTATCGTGCCCCATACCCGTCTGAATGTTCCGGCTGCCGCGCGCCAGCGTGCCTATCGTTTAGCGCAGTTGAAAATCGCCGTGCGATTGGCACAGACGGCAATTACTATCGCTCCGCAACGTACCGAAGTCTTCGATAATAATGATGCCGAAACGCGCGCCGGCTTGCCGCGGCTCGTCTATATCGGCCAAATCTTTTCGCGGCAGCGCAAGCCTCAAGCCGACGAACATATTCTTTACGGTGCCGATACCGACGGCATGCTGCCCACGTTATTGCATCCCAATGAGTGGCTCGATGGCGCTCTGGTTCCGTCGTATCATGCGTCGATCGGCGGTGCTGAAACTTACTTCTATCAGAATCATCCGGTGATTCTGGAACTCTACAGGCGGCATCGTGCGGGTGAGATAAATTTCGTCGGCTCGGTGGCAACCATCGCATCGGCAAACAATTTCGACCGCGAGCGCAACACCCGCTTTGCGGCAAATCTGACAAAATGGGCGCTGCGCGCGGATGCCGCGGTACTGACCAAGTTCGGCGGCGGCGTGCCGCACACGGATTTGTCGGAGACCGCGCGCTTGCTCGAGACCATGGGCGTGAAGACGGCTGTGCAAGTGACCGACGCGGCGCGCGATCATAAAGTCGAGTCCGCGCTCTTGTTCAACTTTCCCGAAGTCGATGCCATCGTTTGCATCGGCGGCAACGACACTCACTG
>DATLCH010000379.1:0-13948 GCA_035526465.1 Candidatus Limnocylindrales bacterium
CACGTGACACACGGATAGGAATGAAAATAGCCGGCGAGAATCATCGCTGAAAAACCAATCTTCCACCGCCCGGGTGCGTTGGGGAAAACGCGCGTGGGCAAGGAACCGTTTTTGATAACAGAGAAAAGCATCTTCGAGGACGGCGTACATCAAAGCGGTTTCCGGGCAGACGGTCGCAAGTTTAACCCGGCAGTTGAAGAATGTTTCGACAAGCAATCCATCAGTTCTAGGCCGCTCATATAAAGCATCGCGCGCGGCACAGACAGGCTGTCGCGATTTTAGCCGAATAGCAGGTACACGGGTCGGTCGTGGCATGTCATTGCCCTCCTCAAAAGATGGGGGACAAAGACTATCCGATGCCGGGAGTCAAATCTGTTCAATATTGGACAAGATGTTGCGCCTTGAAGGCAAAACAACATGGTCACCAAAGCGAGCTAACGCGAACGGGCGACGAATCGGAGAGCTCATGACTCATCGCGGCCGCGGCGCAAATCACGATACTCGCGATGGAGAACGCGACGATAACGAGTCTGGGAAAACGCGTTTTCTATCTACGATTGAGCCGCGTGCCAGCGCTCAGCTATCAAGCGGACGGCTCCGACAACTGTGACGGCGCCGAGTGCGGCGGTTGCAAAACTACTGAGCCCATCGCCCTTGCCGATAACAATCCAAAAGAACAATAAATCGCCGGCAAGCGCACCGACAATTCCGCATAGCACGTCGCGAACATGTCCTTCCTTTTCGACCTTAAGGCGGCCCTCGATCTCAACCGCCTTTCCCGTCAACCAACCGACGCATGCGCCAATGAGTATGCGAAGTAGAATGTTCATCACGCTTCCCTCCGGCAGCGCGTTACGGCGGTCCGGCAACGAGAGTCCCCGTATCGCCGAACCGCCATCGCTATCTAGTTGACCGGGCTGGCGGCGATCTGGTGCGAGGTCGAGTTGCCGATCTCGAAGGACTCCACCTTGGGATGACCTTCAACGACACTCGCCAGCGCCTTTAAAATCTCCGGATACGTCTTGTCGATATACGCCTCGGCGTCCTCTTTTTTATCCCACAGACTAATCGTGACAGCTTCATTGCGTTCCGGAGCGATGAAGCTAATCGCGTCGTCGAAACCTTTTTGTCGTCGCAGCAAGGGAATGACTTCTCCCTCGACGATGCGCGTGAACTCCGCTGCGCTCTTGGCCTTGAGCTTGTAACTGACGTTTCTACTGAACATTGCAACCTCCTGGGTTGGACCGGTTAGAAAGAAAAATTGAAGCTGTCTTGCCTGAAGAATTTCAGGTAAGCGCCGATGACTAGTCGAACTAAACTAGAACCTATTACTATAACTCAGACGTAGAAACTTACTGTCTAATATTAGACGGATCTCAGGATTGTATCGCCGCTCACACGTTTACGAGAATGCACGCTCAAGCCGGCGCAAGATACCGTCAGGCTCCGCGAGCGCGAGCTCGACGATGCGGTCCGCGCGTTTTTGCGAAGCGCTGACCGCGTAGATGCGCAGCTGCGGCGCATTTCCCGACGGCCGGATGTGCGCAATATCGCCGTTGCGGAAATAAACCCGTACGCCGCCAAGCACGTTCACTCTGGCTATGGCATCGAAGCCAAGCGCCGGCGTGAAATAGCGCGTCAACGTTGCTTGGCAATGCTGCCAATCTTTAGCTGCCGATCCGGCAAGGCGTATGCGAGCGCCATCGACACGACTGCAATCGACAACACTGCCGCCATCGAACTCGACTTCGACGACCGTGCCGGGTGGGATCAGTTGCGCGAGAATCGCCTGGCTCGCTGCCACAGGGAAGTTATCGAGCAAGCCGGCCCGGCCAAAACGCGCCGGCAAACGCTCCCACAGCGTGGCCAAGCTGACACCCTGCTCCACGGCGGCAAAGAGATTGGCCAGGATCGGCAGCAGCGCGTCGCGGGTGGGCAAGGCCGTTAAAGTTGCGCCGTTCAATTCAATATCAGTGCCGGTTAGAAATCCGCCGTTGGCTTCCCAGCCAACGATACGTTTGTGTTTGCCCGTGGCGCGCAAATCCTCGAGCGCTGCGACGACGAACGGCGAACCGATTCTGGTCTTGGCCAGGACAACGTTACGCTCGCCGAACCAGCGTTCGACGGCATCGTTGGCACTGATCGGCACCGCCGCGGCATCGGCGCGCAGATACTCGGCAACCACAGCGCCAAGCAGATCGCCCGGCAAGAAACGCACGCGCCGCGCGCCGGGCTCGACTGCGGCAGCCGGTAGTACGGCGGTGACCAGCGGTCGATCCGAATCTCCGTCCGTCGATACAACGGCGGAAATCGGCCCGCCGTTGATTTCGCAAGAAACAACCAGCGCTTCCAGGCGCTCTAACTGTTCATCGGTGATATTCTCAGTATCGATGGGAATAAAGGTTTCACTGCGACCCGCGCTCACCACCTCGGCACCCAACTCGTGGAGAATCCGCGCCAGCAAATCGCGGCCGACAGCGGAATGCTGATAAACCAATATGCGCATGCCGGATAGTCCGCCACGAGCGAAGCTACTGCGGTAGCGTCGCACGTAGGCTGCTTCGGCGGCGCCATCGACCACGGGCAATTCCGGCCCACACTTAAGCATTCCGCAAACATCGAATGCCGTGGCGCTCGCGCTTCGGCTGTACTCTTCGGCGCGCACCTGTTCGACTTCATCGATGATGCCGGCTTCGTCGGATTTCAGCACTTCGCCGACACTTTTATTAATTTTAATGCCGTTACGATCGAACGGGATATGACTGCCGGTGACCATTATGCCGGCGCTGCGTCGTGAGATCGCGTGCGCGATCAATGCCGGCGTAGGAATCCTCCCGGCGTTTTCCACCCGACACCCCAAGTCAATAATCGCCTGAGCACAGGCGCGCATGATTCGGTCGGTGCTCGGCCGCAGGTCGCCGGCAATGACCACACAGCTGTCAGTGTGAATATCGCCGCTGCGCATTAAATAGCGCAGCGCGCCCTTTACATTGATGTAAGCTTCCAGGTCGGTGATGTCTTTCACCAGGCCGCGTAAACCACTGGTGCCAAACGCGAGCGGAACCGGCAGGTAATTGAGAAACGACGCCGAGGACAGACCAAGATTGCTCATAGGCTTCATTTTACCGAGGAATCAATTCTCAAGCGAGCAAACCACGACGGGAAATGCGTCGCACTGATCAACGAGCTGTCAGGGTCTTTAGTTGGTTTTTTGTGGTGCGGTCTTGGCAAAACAGCGATCGAGAAAAAGCGCCAATGGACCGCGTGCCCGCTGCCGCAGTATTTCGTCAAGCTCACCGTTATTGAGCCAAAGACCTTGGCAATTCACACATCGCTCAACGACGACTCCCAGAAGCGGGTACTCTTGCAATTTCCCCGAACACTTGGGGCAAGTCGCGATCTCGGCTTGACGCCGCGCTGCCTCGGCTTTTTGCAACTCGAGCCGCATGTCTTCGACGAGCGCATGTTCCTTAGCGGCGAAATAGCCGTCTTCGTTGGCGCGCTCATCGAAAGGCTCGTCGACATTCTCCCTTGGCGTGTTCATCAATCGAATCCTTGTCGGCCGACTTTTCGGATTCCTTCGCTGTGGGATTACCGAGTTAGCCGATGCGGTTGCGGCAGTATGGATGATTTGTATGCCTGCCCCGACCCAGTTTGCATTTTAAGCCGGAACCGATGCCGCCGGCGTGTCCTTGACCAGCCACTTCTCGCGCATGATCTTGTCCTGAATTCGCAGAAGCCCCTCGGTCAAGGCCTCGGGACGGGGCGGGCAACCAGGCACATAGACATCGACGGGGATGATCTTGTCGACGCCTTTGCAGACCGAATAGGCGAGCTGAAAAAGTCCACCGCAATTGGAACAGCTGCCCATCGAGATCACATACTTGGGGTCGGGCATCTGATCATAAAGAAGCTTGGTCCGTTTGGCCATTTTGTAGGTCAACGTGCCCGCGACGATCATTAGATCCGACTGACGCGGTGTCGCCCGCGGTACGGCGCCGAAGCGATCGACGTCGGCGCGCGGTCCGCCGGTCTGCATCAGCTCGATGGCGCAGCACGCCAGGCCAAAGAGCATGTACCATTGGGAGGAAGCGCGTCCCCAGTTGAGCAGCTCATCCACCTTGGTGGTAAACACCGTCTCGGGAAGTTGGTTGATTAAGGACATAAAGATCTCCGTTTACCTGACCGCTAGTCGGCCCTTAATTATTGTCGATCCAGTTCTTGGCATCTTGCACGGCGAAATCGTCCGCCTCAGACGCGCTGCTGAAGGCTTTATCGAGCCGGTCGCGACTCAGCGGCGAAGCGTCGGCGCCGTTGAGAGCATGGGCACGCTGCAACACATAACGCGGTATCCAATCGCTGTTGCGCGTCGGCTGAAACGATCGGCAGCGGATGAAATAGTTCTTGTAAGAAATTTCAGATTTCATTTGCTCTAGCCTCCGCTAAAGGTCGCAGGAGCACATTGCAAATAGAGGCTTCGAATGGGGCAACGGCGATCGCCTACGACAGTAAAGAGCCTCATTAAGCCTAGGCAATCTAAGGCGTGATAGCAAGGCGACACTATCTACGTGTTACGATCCATCCGCCTCGAAAATGGGAGAATGCTACCAGGGTTTCGGCTGTGTGATCACCTGCTATAGTCGCGCAAATGACGACCTATGTTTAGTGACGTAAGCCTAAGGGATCTACTAGTGGAGACTTACCGTCCCGGCCTTCACTGCACATCCGACAGCTTTCAACTACCGAAATCCCACCGGCTTCCCAGCGCCTGCAACCAACCCGGCGATGTTGGAGCAAATGTTCCTGGCGAACCGTATCGCTGGGAGTCTAGCTAGGACAAAATGCTCAGCCGGCTTTGCGGCTTTGTAAAGCTTTTTCGATCTGGCTTTCCACCGCGCTCCTCGGTTGACCCAAGACTTCGGTGATCTCGCAAATCAGCAGCTTCTTCGCCCGTTCCAAAGTCTGGCGTTCATGGGGTGCCAGCGTCTTGGTCTCATTCAAGTCGCTCAGCGATTCGACGATCTGAACCAGATCGGACGCCGATCCCGAAGACAACAATTTGCCGTTATCGAGGGCGCGCTGTTTCCAGTTGCGCGCTGTCGACGGTGGCGGCACGGTTTTTCCCGGTTGGCTCATGCGGCCCAGTAATTTGGGAATCTCCGATTTTTGCAGCAACTGGCGAATGCCCAATCCAGTGATCTTATCGACCGGAATAAACAATTCACCGCCGTTATCTTCCAGGGGCGCCAAGCGGTAAAATGCCGTAGACGTACCACCGACCAATTTGTTCACCACTGCGCCGATCACACAAGGTCCGTGACTCGGCAGACTGACTTTTTCGCCAATACTCAATGTCATGCGATTCTCCTCTGTTAGCTGGACGCCGCGCGAACTAATCCGTGAACCGTTCATTGTTGTTAAGTTGCACCCGTGAAATCGACCCGCCTGTCGCCGTTCTCCGACGAGTTTGCGATTTGCGCACCCTCTCTGACGGTCAAGGCGAGCGAGATTTAAGTTTTTAAGCAGCTCGGAGTTTCAGCTGGTTGGCCCGCGCTGATCCGTGGACTGCTCGGATTGCTCGAGCGCGCGCTCAAGCTCCAGGATATCCACATCCAAACTGTTTTCGCCCGGCACTTTTTCGTTCTTACGCTCCAGCCGCCGAGCTAATTTCAGCTTGTGTTTTTCCTTCCGGGCATTTTCTTTCTGGCGTTTTTGAAATGTCTCAGTACCCATAACCGCTCCTTTCAGTCGCTAAGAGTTGTCGTCGGTTTGTCACCGTGACGTCCGAGCCACTCGAGCATGGCGTGAATGCTTCCCGTGGCCAAGCCAATGCTGGTGTCCGCCGCGCCGTAGTAGAGTTGTATGGTGTCGCCGTCCGGCGCAATCGTATAGCCGCAAGGGAACACCACATTGTCGACATCGCCACGTTGTTCGTAAACTTCCTGGGGGCCGAAAACCCACTCATCACCCCGGTTAATACAAGATTCCGGCGCCTGCAAGTCAAACAAGGCCAGCCCAAGTCGATAAATCGACCCCGCGGCAGTTTGCCGGACGCCATGGTAAATCACCAGCCACCCCTGCGCGGTTTCGATAGGCGGGGGGGAAAGACCTATTTTGTTGGCGTCCCACCACGATCCTCTGCGCGCTTCCAGCATCAGCTTGTGATTACCCCAGTGATGCAAGTCTGGTGAAAACGAGATCCACATGTGCGCCCGCGGCGCGCTGACCGGCCGATGAATTAACGCCCACTGGCCGCCGATGCGACGCGGTAGCAAGGCGGCATCTTTGTCTTCCGGTGACATGACCACGCCGTAGCGCTCGTAGCTGTGAAAATCTTGGGTGAGCGCCAAAGATACGCCCGGACCATCGCGTGAGAACGCGGTATAGACGATGGCGTACTTGCCAAGTTCCGGGAGGTAAGTAATGCGCGGGTCTTCGATACCCCAGATCTCCTCGGGAAAATTTTCCGGGTTAGCCAAAAGTGTGGGCTTGGATTCGATGCGCCAGTGGTCGACACCGTTGTCGGAACGGGCGACGGTGAAATGCGAGTGACCGCGGCGATCTTCGACGCGGCACAACAGCAGCGTGGTGCCGTCAGCCAAGCGCGTCGCGCCAGCGTTGAAAACGCTATTGACGGGATAGGGCCAATCGCCGGCGCTCAGGATCGGATTCAATTGGTTGCGGCGAAAAAGTTCGGGATGCTGATTGTTCATCAAACTCCTGTGGTTGCGGATACCAAAGCGGTTTCAGCCAAGCGCAGTTCCAACAACGCCTGGAGATAAGCGAGCGAAGATTCAGCGCCTTGATTCTCATTGGTGCGGTCGGGATGCAAGCCATCGCGGCAGCCGCCGGTGGTCGGATCATAGATCGGCAGATTCAAATCGTTGCGGCCCAAGAACCAATCGAAAGCCCGGCGCGCCTCCTTGGACCAGTTCTTGTCACCAGTAATCCGCTGCGCCTCAAGACAAGCCGAGACCATCGCCTGGGCCTCCACCGGCTGCTGATCGAAACGCGCGCGCGCGCCGTCGCGAGTATAAAATCCGTTGGAGCCGATGGGCACGAAATGACCGCCGGTCACTTCGGCGCGCTGCAAGTCCGCCAACCAGGCGAGCGACTCCAGTCCGGCATCAGTCATGTCGGCGTTGGGTATACCGCGCCCGCACATGAGCAAAGCGTGCGGCAGCACAGCGTTACAATAGCTCAACGATGATTCGTACCAACGCCAGCGCTCTGAGCGGTTTTGCCGGTAGAGCTCCAGCAATCGACCGGCGAGAACCTCGCGTGCTTGAGTAATTGTTCGGTCGCCGGCAAATCGTTGCAAGTATTCATTGATGCCAATCAGGGCGAAGGCCCACGCCCGCGGACTCGTGGTCTCGAGTACCGCCGGCAACGATCTCTCAAAGACCCAGCCTGCCATATTTTGCAGCGCCGGCGTATTGGAACGACCCAAGACCGTACCAAGCGCCCATAACGCGCGGCCATGACTATCGTCGGAACCGTTCTCCTCCAGCCAATCGCGCTGATAGCTCATGAAGTTGCGGAAGCGGCCACTCTTGGCATTGAAGGCATACCAGACAAACGCGAAGTAGCGCGACATGAGATCGGCAGTCTCTTCATTACCGAGTTCTTCCAAAAGCGCGCTCACCGTCAGAGCGCGCGCGTTATCATCGATGGTGTAGCCCTCTTGATAATTGGGCACGGTGAAAATCGCGTGTTGAAACATGCCGGTATCGTCGGTCATGCGGCGCAAGTGATCGAGCTTTAACGGCGGCAACTCGGCGGGTCGCTTGTCCCGCGGCTTAACGACAAAATCCGGCGGCGTGAAATATCGCCGTTCGGCGCGCGCGCGCTGAAAAGTCTCCATGTAGCGCCGCGCCACCTGCGGCCAAACCATTTCGCGGCCGTAAAGATAGGCGCGCTTGCGCATGCTATGGCGCTTGGCCTCGTTATCGAGCAAATCGATGACTTGCTCGGCCAGAGCTGTCGGATCGCGAAATGGCACGAGGACGCCACGTTCTTCAGCAAGCATTTCTTCGGCATGCCAATAGGGTGTAGAAATCACTGCCTTACCTGCGCCGACCGTGTAAGCGAGCGTCCCAGAGACCGCCTGTGCGGGGTTTAGATATGGGGTAATGTAACTGTCCGCGGCACCGATAAACTCGACGAGTTCTTCCAAGCTAACGAAACGGTTGTAAAAAATAACCTGGCCTTCGACGCCTTTTTCCTGCGCCAACCATTGCAGCGATAAGCGGTATGTTTCGCCGTCGTGGCGCAACACGTGGGGATGGGTCGCGCCGACGATGAAGTAGACTACATTGGCATGCTTAGCGAGAATTGCCGGCAAAGCCGAGATGACGGTTTCCATCCCCTTGTTCGCCGACAGCAAGCCGAAGCTAAGCAGAACTATCTTGCCTTCGACGCCGAACAGATCCTTGTGAAAACTCGGATCGACAAATGGCAGATCGGGAATGCCATGGGGAATAAGATCGATCTTCTCCGGCGCAATTTGATAAATCTCTTGGAGAAACTCCGCGCTACGCTTGGTCATCACGACCAAACGGTCCGACAGGCCTGCGACTTCGGTCAGTACGCGCCGCTGCTGCGCATCAGGTTCGCGCAGGATCGTGTGCAGCGTGGTAACGATGGGCATGCGCAGATCGCGCAGCAGGGTGAGAATATGGCTGCCGGCCCGGCCGCCAAAAATGCCGTATTCGAATTGCAAACAAACCAGGTCGACGCTGTTAATGTTCAAAAAATCGGCGCCCCGGCGGTACGATTCTAGATCTTTTTCCGTTAGCTCGAAGCGCACGCGCGACGGATAGGCGTAACCACCTTCGATATCGTTAACCGGCACGGCAATACAGGTCGTATCGCTATGTTCGGCGGCGATCGCTTCACACAGGTCGGTGGTAAAAGTCGCAATGCCGCATTGCCGCGGCAAGTAGTTGCCGACAAAAGCGATGCGGCTGATCGCGGTATTTTGCAGCCCCTGGGTCACTGGAAAAGCACTCCTAGCTGGCGATTATGCCTTGCGGTTATCGATCAGGCTCCGGCCTACAAAGACAAAGAGGCGGTTACCTGGGTACCGCCTCTTTGTGACTCGGGAAAAATAACCGAGTTTGTTCTATGGGAACGTTTAGGTCAGTAGTTGCTATGGATCTGATTGTAGCAGACGAGGCTGATAAAGATAGCCCCTACTTAGTTTTGGGGACCGGCGCCGTTTGCTTTGCCAGCGCATTTTTTGCCGCTGTATTCTGTTGTATTTGCTTCTGCTTCTGGTGCTTGTTTTTATCTTTTTTGCTCTTGTCGCCCATTTAAACTCCTATCGCCGGAACTGATCCAGCGGATGCTTTGATGTTGAGGCGCAGACCCGTGAAACTTACGACTTCGCCATGAGACTTTTGGCACAACCCTCGGCGACCTTACTATCGGGGCGTTCTTCCCCTGGCAACGTCGCCCAGCCCTGCTCTTCAACGAATTTTTGCCCGTCCCAAGCGTCCTTGGCCTTGATCTCTTTAAGCTTTTGCTCCTTCTTCGCGTCCTGGTTGAAGCGCGCGACGCAGCTCGGTGTGAAGCGTTTGGCCACGGCGTTTTCGGCGATCTCTTTGGCCAGCACATCGGCCGTGCCGCCGGTCACCCAACCGCCCCAATTAAACCCGACGATCATGGCCAGCACCGCGCCACCGGCAGCGCTCCAGCCGCCTAATTTAATCTTGTCCCAATCCATCGAATACCTCCCTCATATTAATGCACAGATGGAATCCATAGACTTAACGACGCGCAGCTCTGGCAAATCCAGTAATCGGAGTAGCGCTGCGACACCGAGCACTCCTGGCAAACCCGGCAATAGCGATGACCGCAGGACTCGCATTTAATGCCGCTCGCCGGATCGTCCACACACTTCGCCTCGATCATGGTTGTTTTGAATTGGCCGCGCCAGAAACTCACACCAGGAATGGTCTGGCGCTTCCTCACCGCGCGGCGTCGCGCAGCATCTCGAACCTTTGCATTCTCGGCGATATTAAACGCTCGCGACAGCGATTACTGTCTAATAGTAGACAATCGCCAATATTTATTTTTTTCCTTGAATAGCCGTGCGGCGGCAACCCTCCGGGTTAAAGGTGCTGGGCACTCCCTTGCGCTACTCTACAAGGTTAAGTCAATCCTTACAGAGGTTCTGCGATTACGTTAAGATCGCAGCGATGGCGCCAATCATTTCAATCTCCAATTTGACTAAAACCTACGCTTCCGGCCACCAGGCGCTCAAGCGCGTCGATCTGGAGATCTATAACGGTGAGATTTTCGCGCTGTTAGGTCCGAACGGCGCCGGCAAGACCACGCTGATCAACGTCGTGTGCGGCATTGTCACGCCGACTCAAGGCACCATCATCGCCGCCGGTCATGATATTCTGCGCGAATATCGCGCCGCGCGCGCCAAGATCGGCCTAGTGCCACAAGAGCTCAGCACCGACGCGTTCGAGTCGGTGTGGGTGACGGTGAGCTTCAGCCGTGGGCTGTTCGGGCATCCGCCCAAGCCGGCCTACATAGAGGAAGTGCTGCGCGAGCTGTCTTTATGGGATAAGCGTGACAATAAGATCATGACGCTCTCCGGCGGCATGAAGCGGCGCGTTATGATCGCCAAGGCACTGGCCCACGAACCGCAGATCCTGTTTCTCGACGAGCCCACCGCCGGCGTCGATGTCGAACTGCGCCGCGACATGTGGGCCCTGGTGCGCCGCCTGAGAGACAACGGCGTGACGATCATCTTGACCACCCACTACATCGAGGAAGCCGAGGAAATGGCCGACCGCATTGGCGTCATCAACAAAGGCGAGCTAATCCTGGTGGAAGAAAAATCGACCTTGATGAAGAAGCTCGGCAAGAAACAGCTAACGCTCAATCTGCTCGCCCCCTTGGCAAAACTCCCGCCGGAACTCGATGCTTGGCAAATGGCGCTCAATGCCGGCGGCATGGAACTGGAATATACCTTTGATGCCGCCGAGGAACGCGCCGACATCCCCGCCCTACTCCAACGTCTCAGCGATCTCGGCATTCGTTTCAAGGACTTGAACACGCGCCAAAGTTCTCTCGAAGATATCTTCGTCAGTCTGGTCAGCGATCGTTAAGAGAGACAAGTGTTCCAGTCGTTCCAATCCTCAAACAGTTCGAGCCGTTCAAGCCCTATTCAGAGCATAGTTTTCCGTCTGTGTAACCTTTATGCTTTGGTTCGCAGGCACGAGGCGACGAATTGCACCAGCTTCCGTCATACCGGCGAAAGCCGGTATCCATCCCCTTCCCTCCCTCGGCTGCCGGCCTGCGCCGGCATAACGACTAACAGAAAAACGCTAAGGACGGGTACATTGTAATTTCATCCTGTTGACGAGCGTAAGCTAATGAACGTTGTGGTTATATTTCCAATTCGTCCGAGTTAAAGACATCATGAGCAATCTCGCATTCAACCGGCACAGCGTCTGGGCGATTTACAAATTCGAGATGGCGCGGGCGTTACGCACGCTGTTTCAGAGCGTGGTCTCGCCGGTCATCACAACATCGCTTTACTTCGTTGTCTTTGGCGCCGCCATCGGCGCGCGCATGGCTCAAGTCGACGGCGTCGCCTACGGGGCGTTTATTGTGCCGGGGCTAATTATGCTTTCGCTGTTCACCCAGAGCATTTCCAATGCGTCGTTCGGCATTTACTTTCCTAAATTCACCGGCACCATCTACGAATTGTTGTCGGCGCCAGTGTCTTTTTTGGAAATCGTCGTCGCCTACGTCGGTGCCGCGGCATCAAAGTCCATTGCTCTGGGACTGATCATTCTCGCCACTGCCGCGATGTTCGTTCCAGTGCGCATCCAGCACCCGTTGTGGATGATCGCCTTTCTTGTGCTGACCGCGGCGACCTTCAGTCTGTTCGGCTTCATCGTCGGTATTTGGGCGAAGACCTTTGAGCAGTTGCAGTTCATTCCAATGTTGATTATTACACCGCTGACGTTTCTGGGCGGCGCTTTCTATTCCATCGATATGCTGCCGCCAGCCTGGCGCACGGTTACCCTTTTCAATCCGGTCGTCTATTTAATCAGCGGATTCCGCTGGAGCTTCTACGAGTCATCCGATGTGAGCATCGAGATTAGCCTGGCGATGACCTTGGCATTTTTCGCGCTTTGCCTCGCAGTCGTCGGCTGGATGTTCAAGACCGGCTACCGACTGAAGAGCTAAAATAATTTTTCACGCTGGGCGACAAAGAATACTTAGCTTGTCCGCGTCCGCGCTGCTTAACCAGCACGACTCCGATTTGACCGGTTACCTCAGTCAAAAACCCGGCCTGCTTGTAGTTTCGCCGCCATCCTTGCTACAAGCGAACGATGAGCGTTTCACCTTTGGTCGAGCAACCGGTTAGAAAAAAGGCTATTTTTTACGGCTGGGTTATCGTCGTTGTCGGCTTTCTCGCCCACATCGCTTCGGCATTTTCGATCTCCAGCACCCTGGCGGTATTTCTCAAACCGTTGTCCGCCGACCTCGGCATTTCCCGCGGTATGTTCTCGCTCATCCGTTCCGGCGAGATTCTCATCGGCGCGGCGGCAGCGCCCGTGGTCGGCACCCTGATGGACCGCTACGGCGGACGCTGGCTCATGGCGGCCGGCGGTTTGATTTCCGGCGCCGGTTTTATCTGCCTCGGTCAAGCGCAGGGTTTCATCCAGTTCATGCTCGTGCGTTGGCTGCTGATCAGTCCGGGCGATTCGCTCATGGGCTCGATGGTGGTCAACGTGTCGATTTCGCGCTGGTTCGTGCGTATGCGCGGGCGCGCCCTGGCGATCGCCGGCATGGGCCATGGCTTGGCCAAGGTCTGCATGCCGGTGGCGGCGGCGAGCTTGATGCTTTACGTCGGCTGGCGCGGCGCTTGGGTGGTCTTCGGCGTTTTCGCCCTTGTGCTGGTGGTCGCTCCGGCCTTGCTGTTTATGCGCCGTTCCCCGGAAGAAATGGGATTGCTCCCCGATGGCGGACCGGCGCAGGGGAAAGCGGCGATCGTAACGCCGAAAAAAACTCGCTACGCCAAACGCACCGGCGCCGACGATGTCGAGTGGAGCCGGGCCGAAGCGCTGCGCACACCGGTCTTCTGGCTCATCGCCAGCACCTTCGGCGTCGCTCAGATCGGCGTCACCGGACTCAATCTCCATGTGTTTTCTTATGTCACCGATCAAGGCCATCCGATATTGGTTGCCGCCTCGGTGATGAGCATCATCGCCGTCATGCAGCTCAGCACGCCGATCGTCTGGGGCACGCTCGCCGACCGCATGGATAACGGCATTCTCAATATGGCCAAATGCGCTTTCCAAGGCGCCGGCCTGTTAGTGGCCCTGTTACTGCCCGGAATGGCGCCGCTCTATATCGGCTTTTTTATCTATGGCATAGGCATGGGTGGCACGGCGGTCCTGGCGGAAACCATTTGGGCGGACTTTTTCGGCCGCGTCTCGCTCGGAAGAATTCGCGGCATGGGGTCACTGGTGACCAGCATCTTTTCCGCCTGCGGTCCGCCGTTTTTCGGCCTGCTCTTCGACTACACACAGAGCTACTACCTGTCCTTCAGCATTTTTATCGCTATGCTGTTCACTTCCGCCGTGCTTAGTTTGTGCCTTAGGCCACCGAAGAAGTGACGCCAGCTCGACCCGACAAACAGGAGTCGTCATGAAAATAGATTCCAATGACTTTCGCGTACGCGAGGACAAAAACGTCAATCTCAAGAAGTGGCCCACGGAGGTGAAACCCTATTACGATTCGAAAAAACATTTCAAAGAAATTTTGCGCGAGCGCGTCGGAAAGTTGAGCGATCTGCAATCTATCCTCTATGCTGCGGACAGCTACGCGGTGTTATTGATCTTTCAGGCGATGGATGCGGCCGGCAAAGACAGCGCGATTAAGCATGTGATGTCCGGCGTCAACCCCCAGGGCT
>DATLCH010000381.1:0-3278 GCA_035526465.1 Candidatus Limnocylindrales bacterium
TCTCGTCGGTCTCCTTAAGTGTCGGCAGTTCGGTTAAATCTTTGAGATTAAACAACTGGAGAAACTCACCGGTAGTGCCATATAGAAAAGGCCTTCCCGGCACATCCTTGCGCGCTACCGCGCGAACGAGATTGCGCTCCAAAAGCGTCGTGATTACGCCGTCGACGTCGACACCGCGGATCGATTCGATCTCCGCTTTGGTAATCGGCTGCCGGTAGGCAATGATCGCCAACGTCTCCAGCGTCGCCCGACCCATGCGCGCCGGCCGGCCGCCGAGAAACTTTTTTACCCAGTCGGCATTGACCTTGGCAGTGCGCAGTTGATAGCCACCGGCCACTTCGACCAGTTGCAGCCCGCGGCTCGGCGCTTCGAGCTCGCTCTGCAACTCCAAAATCAGCGCGTGAATCGTCTCCTTGTCGACACCATCCAAAACTTCGACGAAACGTTGCACCGTTAGCGGTCCGTCGGCGACAAACAGCAAACTTTCTAGGATCGATTTGATTTCCTCACGCTCCATAAGGCTCTTCCTCGACCTGTTCGAGCACCGCTTGTTCGCTGACACTATCCATGACCGCCGCTGCTTCGATGGTGATCGGTCCGGCTAGCTGTTCCTGAACGATGCGAATGGCGCGAACTTTTACCAGCTCCAACATGGCTAAAAAGGTCACAATGATCTCCATGCGCGAATTCGCCGTGGCGAAAAAAGCCTCGAACAAGACAGATCCCTGCGCCCGGAGGACATCGAGCAGGTGCGTCATCTTCTCGCGCACGGTAATTTTCTCCAGAGTCACGTCATGAAAAGTATCTTTGGGCAGACGATCGATGATCCGCTTCAATGCTGCCAGGAGCTCGAACACCGAAACTTCGCGAAAACCACGCGGCCCGGCCTCTTCATTGGGTGCCGCCGAACGGGTGAACACATCCCGGCTCAGGACCTCGCGCTGATCGAGATCCTGGGCCGCTTCCTTATAGCGCTGGTATTCGAGCAATCGGCGCACCAACTCATCGCGTGGATCGAGCCCTTGATCCTCGTCGTCGTCCCCGACGTCGTCGCCAGCCGGCAGAAGCATGCGCGACTTGATGTGAATCAGTGTCGAGGCCATCACCAGAAATTCTCCGGCCACGTCGAGACTCAAAGATTGCAACAGATCGAGGGTCGCAAGATATTGCTCGGTGATCGTCGCGATCGGGATATCGGTGATACTGACTTCATTTTTCTTGATCAGATGAAGCAGTAGGTCCAGAGGACCTTCGAAGATTTCCGTTTCGACGTGCGTACTCACAGTCCCAGAGTCTCCCTGACTTCAGTCATGGTTTCACTCGCTTTCTGCTGCGCCACCTTATTGCCGGCGGTTAATATATCTTCGACGTCCTTGGGCCGCTGCGCCAGGTCCGCGCGCTTCTCGCTGATCGGCGCCAACTGAGCCACCACATGTTTGATCATAACTTTTTTGCAATCGAGGCAGCCGATCCCCGCGGTCCGGCAGCCGTGCGACACTTCGGCAATCTCTTCCGGCGTGCAATAAATTTTGTGAAACTGAAACGCCGGACATTTCTCCGGTTCCCCCGGATCGGTGCGCCGCACCCGCGCCGGATCCGTCATCATTTTGCTCAACTTCTGATCGATCTCTTTGGGCGTGTCGGAGAGCAGCACCGCATTACCGTAGCTCTTGCTCATCTTACGGCCATCGAGTCCCGGTAGTTTCTGAGTTTCGGTGAGCAATACTTCAGGCTCGGGAAAGATCGGCGCATAAACTTGATTGAAACGGCGAACGATCTCGCGGGTCAACTCCACATGGGGTGCCTGATCGACGCCCACTGGGACCTTGGTGGCTTTGTAAATCGTAATGTCCGCAGCTTGCAGCACCGGATAACCGAGAAAGCCGTAAGTCGATAAATCCTTACCGACCATTTCTTTAATCTGATCCTTATAGGTTGGGTTCCGTTCCAACCAGGGTACCGGGACGATCATCGAATAGAGCAAATGCAACTCGGCATGCTCCTTGATGCGCGACTGGCGAAACACCACCGCCTTCGCCGGATCTAGGCCGACGCTTAACCAGTCGATGACCATCTCGATGGTATTCTGATTGATCCCCTGCGGCGTGGCATAGTCGGTGGTCAGCGCGTGCCAATCGGCAACAAAAAAATAGCAATGATACTGCTCCTGGAGCTTGAGCCAGTTGATTAAAGCGCCGAAGAAGTGTCCCAGATGAAGCCGTCCGGTGGGGCGCATGCCGCTAACGATGGTGTCCATGTCTCCTCAAGTAAGTATTGCGCTACAAGCCGAGATATTCTGATTGGATCGCATGCAATTCAGCTTGCTTTTCCTCAGTGCAGCGAATGCGGGAATCTGGAATAGACCTGTGTATTTCTCAAGGTTGAATCCCGTGTGCGCTGGATTAGAAGACCCTCAAGTAGAGTTTCAACAAGAATTCTGTTGGCGCATCGATGACGCGATCGATTACACCCGTATACAACAGACCGATCAAGGCCAACATGCCGAAGCGCTCGATGCCGGCCATTTTGGATGACCAGGGCTCGGGCAACAATCCGACAAGAACTCTGCCGCCATCCAGTGGCGGTAAGGGAAAAAGATTGAACACCGCCAAGGAGATGTTGATCAACAGACCGCCTTGCGCCATCAAGACCAGCGGAGTCAGGTATGAAGAACCGCCCAAACCGGCCCTGCTTTGCGGCAGCAAGAAGCGCCAGATCATCACGAAACCGAGCGCCAGCAATAAATTCATCACCGGCCCGGCCAAGGCGACCCAGACCATATCGCGCTTGGGGTTGCGCAAATTATGGAAGTTAACCGGCACCGGCTTGGCGTAGCCAAAGACAAATGGCGAATGGGCCAAAATCAGCATCGCCGGAACCAGGATCGTGCCGAACAAATCGATATGCGCGATCGGATTGAGCGTCAAACGACCTAAGTTTTTGGCCGTCGGATCGCCCAAACTATTAGCCACCCATCCGTGAGCGACTTCATGAAATACTATAGCTATAAGAACCGGAATCGCCCAAACGGCAATTTTCTGAATGGTGTCTTCCAATAATTTCTCGCGGGATCCTACACCTATAGAAATACGGTATGAACCGCGAAAACACAAGGCGAGATAAGGGATACGATCGGTGAACGAAAGTCACAGTACATCAGACACACTCCCCACATCTATGAACGAAGAATCGCCGGTCTTTCATAAAAGTCTTCGACTATGGCGAAAGTCTCGGCTTGCAAAGGCGCACCTTTTCCTACCCTTGAGTTTCAACAATGA
>DATLCH010000026.1:0-5913 GCA_035526465.1 Candidatus Limnocylindrales bacterium
GCAGTTTTACGCCTTCGATGTACTCCTACACCGCGGCGCAGCGTTCTCCGGTTGCCAATCGAGGATCGGCGCCAGTTACTCTCCGATGCATTGCGAAACGACAAGTATCGGGTGTATGTCAACACCATTCGATGTTAAAGCCCGCGAAACCGACGCGTGCGGCTAAGGAGTTCGAGTTCGAGGCTGTTGTTGGCAAGCGTGAAGGATTCCCTGTATGGAACCGGGCGAGCGCAGCGCGCTTGGGCGAAATCCAAAATAAACCGCTTCAGGAATTGTGATTGGCGGTTACCCCGTAGGACACCAGGATGCGCTTATCGTCGGCTTAGGTGAGGCAAGGCAACATTTTGCTATCAACACTCGACCCCAAGCATGGGAAATCCCGCCGACTGTCGATCAAGTGTCGCCAAATGTCAAGAAAATGCGCCGCCGAGCTCTTAACGTGACGGCGGAGGCGCTGATGGACTTTCAGATCAAGTTGTTCAATCGGCAAGATGAAGGAAATCACCTGGTTTTCTTAACACGCGGGAGCATGGACGCCGCGGCTTTTCGACAGCTCTTCGCCGAGATCGAAAAGGCGGCGCTCGGGTTGCAGGAATGCAAGGTTCTCGTGGATTTGTCCGATAGCACGTACCAGATTGACCCGACCGAAATCGAAGAGCTTGCCGCCGCAACTCAGCTGACTCGTTGGCCTCGAACCAACCTTGTTGCGATCGTCTCGACGCCAAAAATTGCCGATTATCGCCGTTTGTATTTCCTGCGTACGGAGCTGGCTGCTCGGGGTTTGGCCGTCAAGATTTTTCGGTATTCGAGAATCGCAATCGATTGGCTCGCCGTGCCGGGTTAAAGGTCGCGCCGACCAACCCGGGGCTAGACACGGCCTAACAATTCGCTTGAGTAGGAAAATGGACGCCAACTCACAACAGAAGAATCTCAATGGCAAAAAGCTCGGGTCAAATGCCTCAGTCGAGAAAACCCAAGTTACGCGGCAAAGTTGGTTTCGATTTTGTTCGGCGGCGACCACCGCCAGGTGATCAGCGCTCGACACCTTTCAAAGCATGAAATTGATCGTGAAACGTACATGGAAGAGCTAGATGCGGCGACGCGGATCAATCCGACGCGCGGATACTTTCCTCGCGGACCTGACTGGCAGTGGCGACGACTGGAACAGTCGCGATCGGCGCGGGCCCGTCAACCCATGCGTTCAATAATGTATAAGCCACCGCAAGCACGACCGGACCGACGAAAAGCCCGATCACGCCGAACGCGAATAAGCCGCCGATCACGCCGGCAAAGATCAGCAGGAGCGGCAGATCGGCGCCGCGTCGAATCAGGATGGGCCGCAAAAAATTATCCATCGTGCCGACAACGGCCGTCCACACCAAAAGCACCGTGCCCAAACCCGGGTTGCCGGCCCAGTACAAATAGATGACCGCCGGCACCAGCACCGGCATCGGTCCGATCTGCGCGATGCCCAATAACAGCATGACTGCGCTCAGAATCGCCGCATAGGGTATGCCGACCAGTGCCAGCCCAATACCGGCAAGCGCCGACTGGGCCACCGCCGTAACTACGATGCCGAGAGCCACGCCGCGGATAGCTTGCCCCGCGAGATGAATCGCGTTCTCGCCTTGCGCGCCGCCAAGGCGCGCGGCGAACCGGCGCACAGCATCGGCCGCTTTTTCGCCGTGATAGTAAAGAATCCCGGAAATCAGCAGCGTCAGTGCGAAATGGAAAAGCATCAATCCCAGGCCGCCAAGCTGACTGACAAACCAGCCGAGAACATTGTCGACATACGGCAGCCCCCGGACCGCCAGTTCCGCGGCGCCGTCATCGGCAATCCTGCGCCATTCGGTCACGATCTTCTCCCCGACCAGGGGCAGACTCTTGACCCAGTCAGGCGGCGGCGCTTTCACGAAAGCCATCAGCCACTTTGATCCCGCAGCGATATCAAGCGAGTGATCGACGACGGTGACTACGGCAACCGTGATCGGCGCAACGAGAATTATCAGCGCGGCGGCGATCATGACCGTTACCGCGAGTGACCGGTAGCCGCCTAACATTGACTGCGCCTTAAGTAGCAGCGGCCAGGTCGCGACGACGATCATGATGGCCCAGATCAGCGCCAGCAAAAACGGCTTGAGAATCCAGAAGCTGCCGCCGATGAGCAATCCCATGAATAGTAAACGCAGAGTGATGTGAGTCAGATCTTGCGGAGAATTATTCATTGAGCCCTTTCATCCGTTCGCATTAATCGATGGTGCCGACTTAGTTTGTGATCACGAGTTTCGAACTTGGAGGATTCTGCCAATATCGAAGAAATGGTCCTCACTGCTAGTCTGATGATTATTGCGCGGTTGGCTGCAGTTCATTGGCCGCGGATTTTTCCGCAGCCGCGCGGTCGGCAAGGATCACGGCGTTGTCGCGTTGAATTCGCCCAGCAGGAACCGACGCATCGCCAGCAATCAAGCTAACGAGCGCATCGCCCTTATCGGCGCCGGTCACGAGCCAGAGAATCCGTCGGCAACGATTGAGCATCGGGTAGGTCAAGGTCATCCGGCGTCTTCCCTGATAGACACCGGTTACCGCGACATCTTTATCGTCCACCTCCAACACCGGATCTCCGGGAACCAATGAGGCCGTGTGACCATCGGGTCCTAATCCCAAGTGCGCGACGTCGAGCACCGGCGGCACGCCGGCAATCTGTCGGAGAGTGCCTGCGTAGCTCTCGGCTGCCGCAGCCAAATCCGCCGCTTCCACCGGCATCGCGTAGATTTGCTCGGTAGGTAGCGGCGCGAGCGCAAGCAGACTCTCGTGCAATTGCGTCAGGTTTCGATCGGCATGGCCCGCGGGGGCCACACGTTCGTCGACCTGCACGACATGGACGTTGCGCCACGGAAGATCTTGCTCGGCTAAGGCACGCAGCATTGCCGATGGCGTGCGGCCGCCGCTGAATCCAACAACAAAACGGCCGCGCGCCGCTATTGCAGCGCAAGCCTGCGCAGCAATGATTTCAGCAGCTTTGTTGGCTACCGCAGCAGGATCGCTAAACACTTCGATTTTCATGGCAGCTCCCGCACAAAATGGAAGACCGTTTAATGGCGCGACAGCATCACGCGCGGCCGGCAAAACACTGCGCCCGAAAAGAAGCTTAAATACGCGCATGACATGGCCGTTTCGCAGTTAGTAATTATTGAACCACGCGCTCCGTGATCGCGCGACTCGTCAAATAGCATACTGTTATTCCGATCGTGTAGATTCAAGGGCAGCGGAACCGCTACGTAGGATTGCCAACTTGAGATTCGGGCTAAGCCCAAGCGACTACTCGGCTGATTCGAGCCGGCCATAGGTTTTAACAATCTATTTGAAACGCGCTTTGCGGTCGCTCCGGACACTTTGTGGCCGCGCAAGAGACGCTCGTTTACCGGTATTAAATTATTCAACGCTCGCGGCCTGCTGCGTTGATATGTCGCCAAGCATGCGTTAGCAATTGAGCCACGGTATTTCAAATGTCGGCCCGCACTTTATATGACAAGCATCATCGGACGATCAGCCAGATAGCTGCGTCGGCTATTCTGATTGTCGCTTGCCTATGGATTTTTGTCGGCAGCATCGATGGGCCGTCGGTGCGGTTTGGGTCGAGATCTGGCTCTGACATTTTCAAATCCGCCAAGCTAACGGATGCTGGCCATAGCGAACAACCTTGGACGCTCTGGGTCGGAGTATTTTCACAACCTCCCCTGCCGGTTCATGCATTTTTCCTGTTGTTCGATTTCAAGCAAAACCTTCGTCGCTGGCCCAATGTAGCCGGCGATATCAGTCGCTCTCCGCCTTACGCTCTCGCGGCTTAACCGTCCGTTTAATATCCGATAGTTGTTATCGTCCCTCTGCGGCGTTGGTGCGTGAATTTCAGCGCCTGAGCCTCGGCACGGAGTTATTTTATGCGGAGAGTACTGATTTACAGTTTCTTGTTGGTCGCGGGCATGGTTTTGTCCCAGCTGCCGATCGTTCAATCGTCCAACGCAGCCATCATGCCGCTGACCATGATATTCCTAGCCTACATCATGATCGAGGTGGGCATGGAGTTCGATATCGATAAGTCGCGCTTGAGCTCGTACGCAGTTGATTACGCTATCGCCATGGCCGCGGCAGCAGTGCCATGGCTGTGCGCGGCGTTTTACTTCTGGTGGTTCTTCAGTCTTGGCTTCAAAGAGTCCTTATTGGTGGGACGGTTTAGCTCGCCGACCTCGGCGGGAATTTTGTTTACCATGCTCGCTGCCGCAGGGCTGGCTAGTACCTGGGTTTATAAAAAGGCACGTGTGCTGGCGATCTTCGACGATCTTGACACCGTCCTATTGATGATTCCGCTCAAGATGATGCTCATTGGATTTGAGCCCAAGCTGCTTATCCTTATTCTTGCCGTATTTCTGTTTCTCGCGGCTGCTTATTTCTGCATTCATTGGTTAGCGGTCCCGACGGGCAACGCATGGATAATGATCTATGCGGTGTTGGTCTGGGGCGTGACATACGCTTTTGACTATGTGACCGAGTTGCACCTCGAAGTTTTGGTGCCGGCATTTGCCCTCGGGTGCGTTATTAAGTCGGATCATCTTCACGGCTCGGCGGAATACGCCGGAACGGATTTTCGAACAAGTGCACCCGACTGGCGCGCCCAGGCAATCTTGGACTGGACGATCAAAGGCGGATTCATGGTGCTCGCGGGTACGGCGCTGCCGCCGATCCAATTGGGTGGCATGCCCGGCGGCATCGTGCTGGCGCACGTGATCCTCATTACGTGCGCCAGCAACATCGGCAAGTGCGTACCGATGCTGGCGTACAGAGACGAGGTTTCACTGCGTGAACGCCTGGCGCTCAGCATCGGCATGTTTCCGCGCGGCGAGGTTGGCATCGGTGTGCTGCTGGTCTCGCTAGATATCTTTCGTCAGCAGAACATGCTTGATTCGCCCGCGATCCGACAAAGCATGACCATCGCCGGACTCAGCTTGGCACTCAACCTCGCGCTCACAGGAGTTTTCATCCTGGCCATGATCCGGTTGATGGGTACGCCAAGGTTGCGTCCAATCAGCGGCAAATCGAGCGAGCGAGATCACCGTTGAGTCGGGGCGGCTGCATCGGCTGCATCGGCTGCATCGGCTGCATCGAGCGGCGTATTGGCGTACGTCCGCGGTTCGAGATCCTCGACATGGGTTTCAATGTTTATCGACGTGAACGCCAACATGGCGCACAACCAGACAGAGGCGAATCGCCACCAGCAGCGCACCAAAAAAACAATTTGGACAATCACCCGCTCGGGAGAGCACCCGGCGAGCGGGCGACGCGCTATGGCTTTACTACCGACAGAGCCATCGCTTCGGTAAAGCGCAACACCACCTGATCGCCCTTTTTAATTTGCCCAAAGTTTTTTGCTTCCGTACCGACTTTGAACGTTCGAACGTTGCCGGCAGGGCCTTTCAAAGCGATCGTACGTTTCTGGGTATCGATCGATTCGACATTGCCGGTTAGCTCTATTGTCTTCGCTACGATCCCGCCCGGCTTTTCACCCTTGGGCGCAAGTTGTACTTCCTGCGCTTCAATCGCGCTCGGGGGAGCATCTGTCTTTCTGACGAAAAGCGCCATGGACTCGATGTACTGCAAATTCACTTTGTCGCCGACTTTGACCTGATCCAGGTTTCGAGCGTTCTTGGCGTCGACCACAACACTCCTGCCGCCCGAACCTTCGATCGTCACCATCTTTTTGTCCATGTCAATCGCCTTCACCGTGCCGCTTAACTTAAGGACATCGACAACCACCCCGCCCGGCTTCCCTTCTTTGACGGCCTCCTCTTTACTTTGTGCCGCTGCCATCGAGGTCAGCCCACCGGCCAAAATTACCGAAAGTAAAATCACCGAAATTTT
>DATLCH010000027.1:0-5441 GCA_035526465.1 Candidatus Limnocylindrales bacterium
TAAATTTCGCAGGAAAAGACGATGTGCGTTTCGCTTAATTATGCTAAAGATCGAGTTCTGGAAACAATTCCGCACTTAGGGGTCAATTTCACATGACACAAAACCAGCGCCTGGAAGCTCTGATGGCGGCTTTTCGTAAAACCACTTACTTTCGCTGGATGGCAAAGGAAGGCGTTCCGGTGGTTGACGGTTACGGCATCGAAGACGTTCGCGAAGTGACTACCGGCACTTGGGCGCGCACCGGCGGCAAGGCGGCGTTTCTGAATCTCTACGGCATGGAGGGCGTCACCGGCATGTATGTCGGCGAGATTCCTGCCGGCGGCGCATTAAACCCGGAGAAACATTTCTATGAGGAAGTGATCGTCATCATCGAAGGCCAGGGCGCCACCGAAGTTTGGCAGGACGGCGGAAACAAACAACTGTTCGAGTGGGGCCCCTGGAGTCTTTTTGCGCCGCCGCTCAACACCTGGCACCGCCTCGTGAACGGCAGTCGCACGCCGGTGAAATACCTGTCCGTCAGCAACGCACCGTTGGTCATGGACATCGTTCACAACGAAGATTTTATTTTCAACTGCCCGTATCAATTTGCCGATCGCTACTCCGCTGCGGACGGCTATTTCAATCAGGGACTCAAACGCTACGAGTCGGGCATGCAGCACATCTGGGAGACTAATTTCATCAGCGATATTCAGACCGCTAGCGTCGACGCGCGCGAAGTCAAAGGCGCCGGCGTCGGCATCACTCAGTTCGAGATATCGGGCAATAGCTTGATCGGCCATCTGGCGACCTGGCCGGCGGCGCGTTATCACAAGGCGCACTTTCATGGCGCCGGTGCCATCCTGTTGGGCTTGCAGTCGTCGGGTTATGTCCTGCTATGGTCGAAGGAGCTGGGCACGCGTCCTTTTGAAGCCGGCCGAGGCGATGAGGTCGTCGAGGTCAAGTGGAAAGCCGGCAGCGTCTATTGCCCCGGCGGCGGCTGGTTCCATCAACATTTCAATACCGGCGCCGAACCGGCACGTCATCTAGCGCTGCGCTACGGTAGCCGCATACATCCCATCGGTTTCAAGATCGCCGACAAACGCAGCGAAGATGGCGTCTACATCGATATCAAGGAAGGCGGCACGCTGATCGAGTACGGCGACGAAGATCCATACATTCGCAAGCACTATGATGACGAACTGCGGAAGACCGGCGTAAGGAGCGCTATGCCGGTCCTTTAATTTGCCCACGGTGCAACCGTTCACTCGGACCTCACAAGTTTAGACTCTTGCAAATTTGAATAGAATTAGATCTGCCGAGCTCGAGAGAACTATGCCGGAAGCCAAACTGCGCGACAAATTTTCCGCCTCGAGTCAGTTTCTCAAAAACGACATCTGGCGTATCCATGCGCGCAAGTTGAGCCGCCGCAAACTGTCTTACATCAATCCGCTCCGGATTCTGCTGCTGGCGGGGCGCCGATTTTTCGAGGACAAGTGTGAACTGCGCGCATCGGCTTTGACCTTTTATACCTTGCTCTCCATTGTGCCTGTGGTCGCGATGGCATTCGGCATCGCCAAAGGATTCGGCTTCGAGAAAATACTCGAGGCGCAGCTGCTGGCCAAATTTGAGGGACAGCCGGAAGTCGCCGATCGCATCCTCGGCTTTGCCCGTGCGATGTTGGAAAATACCAAAGGCGGCGCCATCGCCGGCGTCGGTGTGGCCGTCTTGTTTTGGAGCGTCGTCAAAGTCTTAGGCAATATTGAGAACGCTTTTAACGATATCTGGGGCATCCCAATGGCGCGCCCCTGGGGCCGCAAGCTCGCCGATTATTTATCGGTGATGATGATCTGTCCCATCCTCTTGATTGTCGCCAGCAGCCTGACGCTGTTAGTCACGACCCAAATTACCACGATGGTCGAAGGGCTCGCCTTCCTCGGTTATGCCGGCGGCATAATTATTTTCCTACTGCAGCTTTTGCCGTACACCGTGATCTGGCTTTTATTCACCTTTATGTACATTTTTATGCCGAACACAAAAGTTCAGTTGAAATCCGCTATGTGGGGAGGAGTTCTTGCCGGGACCATTTATCAACTGACGCAGTTTACCTACATTAAATTCCAAGTCGGTGTGTCCGGCTACGGCGCGATTTATGGCAGCTTCGCGGCGCTGCCGTTGTTCTTGATATGGCTGCAATTGAGCTGGTTGATCGTTCTCTTCGGCGCCGAAGTCTCCTTCGCGCATCAGAATGTCGCCGTCTACGAATTTGCCGCCGATTGCCTCGATCTAAGCCATCGTTTCAAGCGCACAGTGGCTCTGTTCATCAGCCACTATTGCGTCAATGCCTTTGTCCACGCGCAGAGTGCTCCGACCGCGGAAGAGATCGCCCAACAGTTGGAGATCCCCATCCGGTTAGTTCGCTCAATTCTTTTCGAACTGACACAATCGAAGATCCTCGCAGAGATTCGTCTGCGCGACGGTGAGTTGGTTGGTTATCAGCCGGGCTGCCCGATCGATCAGTTGACGGTTACTAAAATCGTCGGCGTCCTCGACCGCCATGGCGCCGACACCCTCCCGATGGTGGAATCGTCAAGCCTGGAGAAATTGCGCGAAATCACTCGTAAATTCGACGAGATTTTGGAAACCGCTCCAGCGAATCTAAAGATTCAAGACGTGTAAACGTCCGAGACGCGGCGCAGATTTCCGCGCGATATTCCGAGACCATTATCACGGAGCGACCCTGAAGATGGCCGTCAGTTGTTCGAAGCCTTCCGGGTAGCGATTTTTGCAGGCCCAGAGACTACCTGCGCCCGTAAAGCTTATCGATGAAGCCGCTACTGCGCAGCTGATCGACGAAGCGCAACTCGAAGAAATCCTCGGCTTTAGCCTTGGCCACCTTGGGGTCCCATGAGGATTGAATTTCCAAGGTGTTGCGCAGCCCTTCGACGGTCGGATAGGTGTCTTCGACGAACAGTTTGTAATATGCCGCATACGCGCCTTCCAGGATCGTACGATCGGCGCCGCGGGTATATTTCCTCATGATCTTCATGGTTTCTTCTTTGTTGGTCTTGAAGAAATGAACTCCGGCGGCGATCGCTTCGGCCATGCGCCGCACCGTTTCGGGCTGCTCGCGAATCATCTTGGTCGAGGTTACGGTGCAGGTGAACAGAAACGGCACCTTGAGTTCGGCCAGATCAATGATCACTTTCTGCCCGACGCTTTCGCCTTTGATCTTCTCGGCATCGCTGACGATCGTGAATTCCGCCTGACCGTTGATCAAGGCGCCGATACGCGCCGGTCCGCCGCCGACGGTGATTGCTTTGATTTGATTGTATGGCAGGTTGATGCTCTTGAGTCCGAGCCGCAGGGCGAAGTCTGCTGCCGTCCCCGGTATATGTACAGCCGCGGTGCGGCCCTTCAAATCGTCGCGTGATTTGATCGTCGGATTGCCGATGATGTAATAAGGCAGCGTATTGACCACGCCGTTGATAATCGCGATATTGCCGCCGGCCATCTTACCGTTGATCGCCGAAGTTCCCACCGCTTCTGTAAAGCCGAGATCGCCGGCCAAAAGCGCTTGTATGCCGCGTGTACTGCCGTCAATGAACACCAAATCGATATCCAAACCAAATCGTTTGAAAATCCCAGTTTCCTTGGCAATCCACTGCGGCACAGATGAACTTGGCGAGTCGGAAATATAGGCGATGGTAATCTTTGCTTGGGATGCCGTTGGTACTGACACCAGGAATCCAACGGTCAACACCATTGCGCGAAAATAGTTCGACATAGAGTGCCTCCCTCGCAACCAGGCGAATGGAACTTATCTTTCCTATGGCATTGCGACTTCTTTGACTTGGCGACCGTTTTATTTGTGCAAAAGACGCGAATCAATCGACAAAAATTCGACGCGCTTACTATTTTCGCGGCGCCCGGCGGAATCGGCTGCGCACGGTCAGTTCGCGGAGTTTGGCAATGCTGAGAATTTCTTGCCCTCGGCTGCCATCCGCCAGTTGATAATCGATATGTACTTCTTTCTCGCCCCAGGAGACCCGAAAGGCATGTGGTTCGACGCGATCGAGATGGCGGCCAAGCGTGCGCAGCAATTGCGGCAAATTCTTGGTGCCGCTAGCCTGTGCCGAAAACCGCTTGCGCCGCTTGCGCTTGCCTTGGGCATCGAGCCAGGAAATGTAGCTATCTTCGTAGTGCAGCGCTCCATCCTCGCGAAACAGTTTGGCGTGCCGCCGGGAGCTGGTCTGAGTCTCCCAAACTCTCTCCGAAACATTCGGTTTGACGAGCTTGGCAGGATCAACCGGTTCGGCGCTGCGAACGACGAAACTTGATCCGGCTTTCTCTACCACGAAATTGACTACGCCGAGAAACTGCAGCGAATCGCCGATGGCCCTGAGAAATTTCGAATTGGGCATATTTCGGAGGAGTTACCGTCAGTCCTTTTCTAATTTCATCGTTCCGGATACCGGGCGGAGTTTTTTCTCGACGAATTGCTCCAACCCCGGTCGGCCGCCTTGTTCGCGGATGATCCGGTCGGAAATAAAATTGGAGATCAGAAAACCAACATCCGGTGAGGCTTTCATGCTGGTGTACCAAGCCTGTTTGACAGCTCTCAACGCCCGTGCGCTCTTTTCGGCAAGGCATTTGGCGAATTCATTCACTTCATTGTCGAGTTCAGCAGACGGGACCACGCGCGATATCAGGCCGATGCGCTCGGCTTCGTTGGCCGACATCATCTTGCCCGAGAGCGCATAGTAGAGCCCATGCTTCGATTGTAAATAATTGGCCAGGATCGGGGTTGTCTCGCCGGCGGGAAAATGACCGAAGTTGACTTCCGGCAGGCCGAACTTGGCGTCGTCGGCGGCGATCGCAACGTCGCAGCCCACCGTCACGGTAAGCGCGCCGCCCAAACACCAGCCGGCGATGCGGGCAATGATCGGTTGAGGCAAGGTGCGCAAGAGTTCGGTACGCCACTTGCGCACTTTCTCGCGAATATCGTCCTTGACCCATTCAGGTTGAGATTCCATCTCTAGGCCGTATTGTTTTAGATCCTGGCCGGCACAAAAATTACCCCCGGCGCCAGTGAGAACCACGACCTTGGTTTGCTTGTCGTAGCGCAGTTCGCTCAGGACTTGATACATCTCGCGATGCAGTTGCGGGCTCATGGCGTTGCGTTTTTCCGGACGATTAAAAGTAATCGTGGTAATGGCGCCGTCTCGCGTGAGCAATAACGTTTCAAACGTTTCAGTCATCAAGCTTCTCCTCTGCTTAAGTTGTGCTCAATCTGACACAGACGGGCGCCATCGGCTAGGGTTCGCCAGTGCGGATCCCGTCATGTCGGTTACACCTCGGAAGTGATTTTTAAAATAGAGCGTACTCACTCCAACCGCGTTCATCGGCCATCCTCAATGATCGAGTCGTCGATTCATGCCGTTTCTCTGGCGACAGTTTCTTTA
>DATLCH010000048.1:0-2534 GCA_035526465.1 Candidatus Limnocylindrales bacterium
GTCGTTCGGTGAATCAGGCACACGTCTGATCCCAATAAGATTTCTCGCTTTGCTCGAAATGACAGCCGAATAATCGATCCGTCATCTCGAATGAAGTGAGAGATCTCGGCCTTACTGAATTACTACAAAAGGCATACATCAAAAATTCCCAGCGGCTAAAAACAAAAACGCCGCTGACAGCAGCGCTGCCAGCGGCGTTTAATCGAGTGCCTACGAAATAAATCCTACGAGGTAATCTCCCACCAGTTCTTGTTGATATCGCTCAAGAGAAAATGCGCCCGTCCGTTGGTCTTCAATTCGCGCAGCTCGTGAATGCCGAGCTGCTTGCCGGTTTTCGCGAACTCTTTGTGCGCGTCTTCGACTTCTTCGGGGCTCGCGACCTGCAGCGTGAAGCGGTTGGCCTCGGATAGATAATCGCGATGGGTCGTCGGCAGCACGACCACGTACCACGGCCCCATGTTGGGCACGCTGATATAGGTCGAAGTGCGGCCGCCGCCGATGATGTCGAGGCCGAGCACGTTGGCGAGAAACTTATCGCTGGTTTCTTTGTCGTCGCAATTGAGCGTGCCATGGGTCATCGCCTGAGGCACATAGCCTTTGCCGGGAAATTTTTCCTCCGGCAGCGGCGTGGTCCAGTGCGGCGCAGCTATGCGGCGACCCTGTTTGATCGCCGCCGGATTGTAATATTCCAGTTCCAGATCGTTGCCGCCGGGTTCTTTAAAGTAAATCGAATAAGCAAAATGCGCCTCATGCGGCGGTGTGACGCTCTTGATCTTGTATTGCGCCTTGTGGTCGGAAATATACTGATGCGCGATTGGGATTTCTTTTGGGGTCGCGACACGAAAGCCGTAATGATTGGTGTGCGGCTTGTTCTTCGAATCCGGGCCGCCTTCGTGAATCACCAAACGCCACTTGGTGTTCGGATGCTTGACCACTGCCTTTTTTTCGCTGCGTTCGATTACTTC
This sequence comes from Candidatus Limnocylindrales bacterium, assembly GCA_035526465.1. Lineage (GTDB taxonomy): Bacteria > Desulfobacterota > Binatia > UBA9968 > UBA9968 > DP-20. Next base: position 966 of record DATLCH010000048.1, read on the forward strand.
TGCAGCCAACAACTCGGTAAAGATCGGCAGCGTCTCATCGAGCGAGCGGCATTCGTAATGTCCTTCGGTCATTCCGATCGGTTTCAGCATGTTTTCTCCTTAAACCTCAACGAGCTCACAAGATATTATTAGGAAAGGCTCTGACGCTTGTCAATTGGCGGCTTTGGCGAACGTTGGCATTCTCACCTCGGCTCCCGACTTGGCACACTCTTCCTCGAAGGTTTTGCGGATGATCGGGTCTTCGTCCTCGTACTCGATCTGCCAGCCACCGTAGGCGAGCGGCACGTCGGACTGGATCTTGCCGGGCTGCAATTTGTATTTGCGGCTGAGAATTTTCAGTGCCAGGTAGCGCGATGGCTCGGCGCCCGAATTGAAATGCTGATGGAACCAGCCTTCCGGCGGCACAACGATGGAACCGGGTTTCCAGTCGACGCGAGTCATCTCCTTGCCCTCGGGCCAAAGCAACGAATAACCCTGGCCGGTGAGAATGAACACATGGGCACCGGGGCCGTGGCGATGGGCTTTCTTGTAAAGACCGACGGGAAAGCGCGAGACATGCGAGCCCATCATGCTTTCCGACATTTCGAAAAAGATCGTCGCGTTGCCCTTGCCGCGCTCGGCCCACTCCACCGGCTCGATATTGACGACATCGGCGACAAAATTGGTTTCGACCACGCGATCGCTATACAACTTGCCGCCGCCGGTGAAGAACCCCTCTTCGCCCTTAAAGCGCTCGGTGAACGAATACGGGCAGTTGGTAACGAAATCGGCGCTGCGGAAAAGATTGAAGATCAGCGGCGCCGTGGTCACCGACAACAGGCGGGTTTCCTGATCGCCCTGACCGTTGAAGTGTTGATACCAGGCGTTGAGCGGCAGCGCGAACAAGCTGCCGGTTTGCCACTCGAAGGTTTGCTTGGCGCCATTTTCCTGCCAGACCGTCGTCGCGCCGCGGCCGGAGAGCACGTAAACCAGCGCCTCGTAGATATGGCGCTGCGGATTGAGGCTCTTACCCGGAGGTATGCCGATAACGTAAGCGTCGTCCATGTAGCCGGCGCCATCGAGCATGATGCACACGCCGTTGCCGCCGACCCGATCCCACCATTTAAGCGGCGTCGTATAGAGATCCGCGACGAAAAAGCCGCGCACGATATCGATACCCTGGGATGCAATCCAGCGATCGTACGGCGTATCCATGATCTCGACCTTGCTATCGACTGGTTGATAGGAAGGACGATTCACAACTTCTCCCATTGGCTGCCTCCTGAAAATTATCTAACTTTTTTTATCGGTATTCGCCCGCCGCATCAACCCTCGGGGTAAAACCGAGGGGTTGAATTCCTCGATCAGAAGTCGCCATCCTGATCGTCATTCCGGCGGAGGCCGGAATCCAGGCTTTCTTTGGCTTTGTAGCACAACCGAAGATGGATCCCCTAAATTCACAAACCAAGTGCAACACTTATTGGATAAGGTGTTGCCATGGGACAAAACTATGAACAGTTTTCGCTTGAAGAGCGCTGTACACTTTCCCGACTTAGCCAAGCCGGGAAAACAATCCGCCAAATCGCGGCA
>DATLCH010000066.1:0-7902 GCA_035526465.1 Candidatus Limnocylindrales bacterium
ATAGACCTGTGACAATGACCAGTAGTGTCAGTTTGCGTCGTAGGTCGCTGACAGTGAGCGCGATACCATTGAGAAAAACCGCAAACGTCAGGGGTGCGAACGGTAAGAGTCTGAAAAAACGGACGGGTCCCTGGTTAGGACTGGGGCGTAGACTTAAGCTCGGTCATATAGGTGCGCATCTGGTTTTCAAACAGCCGATGCAACGCCGGTTCAAGGTGATCTTCTGCCGGGAAGTCGATGCTCAAGGGGTTGATATATTGTTGGTCCTTGTAGAGTTCGAAGTGCAGGTGCGGACCTGTTGATCGGCCGGTGGAGCCGACAAATCCTATAACTTGACCTTTCGTAATGCTTATACCCGGCTGGATGCCTTCGGCAAAACTGTCCAAATGAGCGTAACGGCTGGAATATGTTGAGTCATGCTTTATGTCGATGGCTTTACCGTAGCCGCCGTTCCAGCCGGCTTCAGCGATGATTCCATCGCCCACGGAACGCACCGGTGTTCCTCGCTGCGCAGCAAAGTCGACACCTGTATGGGGCATGTTGGTACGCAGAATGGGATGAAATCTTGACTCTGTAAAATGAGATGTGATGGCGCTAAATTCCAGCGGAAATCGTAGAAACGAACGCGCCAGGCTTCGACCCTCTTGATTGTAATAACCGCCCACCCCGTTTTGCCGTTCAAAGTATACGGCGGTATATTTTTGTCCGGCGCTATTAAGTTCGGCTGCCAGTATACGCAAGCCGGTTTTAGTTTCTTGACCTTTGCGGCTACGTTGCTCGTAAAGAATTTTGAAGTTATCGCCTTTACGGATGTCTTTTTCTAAATCAACATCCCAGGTGAAGAGATCGGCGAGCTGCGAGAGCAAGGCTGGGTGGACACCAGCTTTGCGACCATCGTCGAACAGTGAGTTCTCAATGGCGGCGCTAACAGTCTTCAACTCGACATCGTACGGTTTTTCACGTCTTTGCACGAAAATACCACGGATGCCTTTTTCTAACGTTAGAGTGGCAGAGTCGCTCTGATCGATTTCTACGGCTTTCAGTGTACCCTGAGTAGCCGAGCCACGCACCCGCAGCGGGGACTTCCCGAAGAATAGGTGCGCCTCTTTTCCAGCCGGCAAAGCTTCGCTGCCAATGTTACGCGTCATCGTGCGCGCCCAAAGCAGACTCTCAGCCTTAGACACATTGTGCCGGGTTAAAACGCTTGTCAGCGTATCGCCGGGTCGGATGCGATAATTTACTAGTTCTCGTTTGTCGGAGAAATCGACGGGTTGCGAGTTGGGCTGCCGAAGCAGAGCGCGATGAGCCTGAATTTTTGTCAGCCGCGCTCCCGGAGCGCTAGCCTGAGCAGCAACGGGGGCGGGTGCCGGCTTAGTTCGAACAGCCGGCTTTGCTGGTACCCGCTGCTTGGCCGCCTCGCTCGGCGGGGGCAAAGTCAATGCCGCTAAAACAACTGTAGAGCAGAGAGCTTTCGCAAAAATCGATACGTGTGGGTGTCCAGATCGACATTCGTTGTGCTCCCCAGCGGGTATGATTTGGCAATCCATAGTAAACAAAGATTACAACTTATAGTCTGTCGGGCGCGGCCTGTCAACCGTAAAATTGCTGTCTAAAACGCTAATAGCTGGGACAAATCGCGGTCTTAGGGGCTAATCGGACTCTGCAAAAACGAACCGTCTTAGGGCAATCTCAAGGAGAAAAAGAAGCAAGGCCGCGATCAACAGCGGTTGGCGCACCGGCTGGTAGCTCTTCGATACACTTTCGCGTCTCAAGCTATTCGGCGAGCGTGGATTGATTTCACCGCCGCTGGCTTCCGCCAAGCGCGCTAGCAGGCGATAGTTGAACTCTGGGCGCGGCACCTCGGCGCGGCGATCGTAAGCCAACGTGTAGGCGATCGGCGGGAATGGGATGCGTTGGCCTACGCGTTCTTCAATGAGGTCGACTCGATAATCGCCGCTCGAAGTGGCCGGTAGAACAGCTTGGAAGTGGCCCGGCGCTAGCTTGCTAAGCGTTCCATCGGTTTTACCCGCCTTGCTGCCTAAGCTAAAGCGGAACTGACTATTCGCACTGCTATCTTCGTAGACAGACAAATCGAGAATCGATTGGCCGCCGCTGAAGGTGACGCGAGCTTCGTGTAACGGGATTAAGTTTTGCTCAGTTGGGCTGAGCCATTCCAAAATCCGGCCCCAAAAAGCTTGCAGTTCACCCCAGGGAACCCAATTGCGCGTCCAGCGTCCTTCCAAGTCGCTGGTGAAAGCCACTGATTTACCTTTGGCGTAGCGCCAGGAGGCGAGCAATGGCGCGCGGCGATCGTCTCGCGGAATTATTACATCGGCGTGAGCGCCCCTCTTAACTTCAGTGTCCATATAACCGAGCACTGGGGGATAGTTTCTTACGCCGAAACCGGCCAATAGTTCCGAACCACCGGACGATACCGGAATGAGTGGGCGATTGTCCGGGGGATCTTCGCGCGGTTTGTCTTGAAGCTGTTCGAGGACGATTTGCGGTAAGGTCGACGGATCAACGGTGTGGTGGAACAGACCACCGCCGTATTGGCTCACGCGCTTCATGACTCTCACGTCGGCTTCATTACTGATCGCTACTGCGGATACCGTAATTTTGCTTTCATTCTTCATGCTCCCGATCAGGTCAACAAGCTCGCCTTGGCTGCCGCGAGTTACGCCATCGCTGAGCAAGATCACGTGCTTACGCGACGCGTTTGAGCGTTCGAGCTGGCGTCTGGCCTCTTGCAGAGCGGGCAGGAAGTAGGTCTGACCACCGGGCCTGAGGCGGTCGATCTGATTGTCGATGACGCCGCGTAGTCGCGCCACTGATTCCAAATAGACGACGACAAAGGGTGAATCGTCGAAGCCAACGACGCCCAACAAATCGATGTCCTTGAGCTGGCGTGCCACGGCCTTGGCGGCTTCCTTGGCGTACAGAATACGATTTTCGTCGCGCATGCTGCCGGACTTGTCAATGACCAAGATCACCGCGCGATTTTTTTCCGGCTGTTTGGGCGGTTCTTTCGGCTCCACCGGCAAGATTCGTTCAATCGGGGTTTGGCGATAGCTGGTCGGAGAAAAGCTTGCATCGCCACCAAGCATGACGAATGAACCGCCGTCGGCGACATGGCGCTCGACGCTGGCGAGATAGTTGGCTGAAAAACGTTCTCGGGGCACATTATTGAAGATTACAACTTTGTGCCCCGCGGGTGCGGGTGCGCTGTCGGCAGTCCGAGAAACCACGTCGAAACCTTGACGACGAACGATCTCGTCGAGATATCTGCCGGAACCGCCGGAGCCATTTAAGATCAGTACTTTTGCCTTGGTCCGCACATTGACCCAGGCCAGCGCGTGGTTATCCGCGGTGAATGCATCGGTTGCGCCGTCGCTGGCGGCGAAGCTTGCTTGGTAGGCGGTGAGCGCCTCGCCGCTGAGATTGACTTGATAACTGAAACTCTGGCTTCCTGGACGTAACTTGACGCGGTCAGTTTTGAACGATTGACCATTGCGAGTGAGGGTCAGTATGCCCTCGACGGCCCGGTCATTCTGATTGTCCAAGCTGACTTTCAGGTTGAGCAATTCGCCACTCATACCCTGGCTCGGCGCGCTTACTTTCGTCACTGCCACATTGGCAATCGCCGGTCGGCCAGCCGGCAGCATGGGATAAATTTTTATCCCAGCCGCGGCAGCGGCGGGCAGGAGCCGCTCAACATCGCCATCGGTTTCCCAACCATCGGTAAACAAAAAAAGCGAACGCGGCGCCGCCGGCAGAGCCAGCAGTGAAGTCAAAAGATTTTCCAAATTGGTTTTATCCGGTTCGTTGGCGCCCTTGTTGTTGGTGAGCGCTTCTTTGAAACTGGCATTTTCTTTTGTCACGGCGGCGAAACTGTAAATGCGGTCGCTCGGACCGGGGGCTAATTCCTCGCTGGTTCGCTCCATCCAAGGACGAATGCTCCCCGGCACGCTGCGCGAGACATCATAGGCAAACACACGTTCTTCATGGCGCGATTGTTGACTGGTAGTTTGCGGTTCGGCAAGCGTGAGAATCACCAGTGCCAGGATCGCCGTGCGCCCCATCAGGACCGAGAAACGGCGGTCTCCGAAGCGCAGCCAAAGGACTGGTAACAGGAGCAGAAGCCACAAGAAATCGGGCCGGGCAAATTCAAGATTGTTAAACCAGTTCATCATGATCGTTGTGCCACGCGCGCCGGGCTGTGCCATCGTCCTCGCGCCGTCATGTGCGGACTTAGAAACCATTCGAGCAATAACAGAGCTATGCAAGCCATCAATATATAAGGCCAGAACGAAAACAGCAGCGAGGCACTGGGGCTATTCTGATTACCGCCGATGGGAAGGGGTGCTGATACTTGCAGGTCGGATTCGCCGCGATCAAACAAATTGCGGGCGAACAATTCGGTCTTACCGCCGCGATTTAGCTGATAAATACCCTGAAAAAATGCTCCGCCAAAGAACGCTGCACCCGGAGTTATGGTTAGGCTTTTGCCGCCCGGCAAGATAACTCGGTCGCCGCTTTGCACTTTACCGAGGAAGATTGCTTCACCAGTGGCTTGGTTGTTTGCGCCGCGGCTGTCGAAAAACCAGTCGAGTAAGTTTAACGTAAACACGGACATCGGCAAGTTGTCGCGCCCCAAATACGGCAAAGGATCGAAACCAAGAGTGAGATATCGCACCCCTTGTCGTTCCGTCGCGAACGCCAAAGGACCGCCGGCGCTATCGAGAATGATATCTCCGGCAGTTTGCGGCTTCAGCGGCCGGGCGAATGTCGGCCGGAACAAGTTAAAGTTGATGTAGCGGGTGAGCACATGTGGGTCGCGCCAGTTGGAGATCGTCACGTTATTGATAGCCGCGCCGAGATCCACGATAGAACTGCTTTGCGGTGGCAGAATAAATAGCGCCGCGTTGGCTGGCAGTGCCGCTGGAGTGGCGAAATGATAAATTTCCAGCGCGTAACCGCTGCGCTCGGCTTTGTCATACTCACTCGGCGCGACGGTATCGATCTGCACGCCGGGAATCGCCTTCAAACTTTCCAAGTCGCGGGGTCTTGGCGTAATTCCCAATACGCGTAAATTGCGCGAGCCGGGCGCCACGGCGAAGCGGCGATTATCCAGCGGAAGAGCATCTCGGTTGGCGATCTCGGCCGCATAGGTCGGATGATCGGCGAAACCCTCGAATGAAACCGTCGTCGTCTTGCCTTTGCCGACGTCGATTACCCGGTTCGCCAGTTCGATGCCACTGCCTTTTAGAATAATTTTCAATTTCTCATCGCGCTCGGAATAATTGGCGACCTCGACCAGAGCTTCCAAACGCGCGTTGGCGAGCGAGGAACGCTGTATTTCCAATGCTGTCAGCGCAAAATTAGCGTGCGGCCGTCCCACTGTGATCACGCGCGCGGCGGCGCTTTGGCCGCGCGCCGGGTGATCGGTAATCAAATAAACGCGTTCATATTTCTGCTGGCGCGCCAACTGAGAGATCATGTTGTCGTAATCGACCGGCGGTTCGGCCAAGTCATAGGGTACTTGCGTAGCGATAAGTCTCGTCGCTTCGGCGGGCGAGAGCGGCGCACCGTGGAGTTTTTCTAAACGGGGCGTAGTCATGAAGAGATCGACCTTGCCGCCGGCACCGAGTTCGCTGACCAGTGCGCTTGCACGTTCCTTCGCGAGCGTAAAGCGGCTCTTTTCGTCTTCCAGTGCCTGCATGCTGGCGGAATTATCAAGAATCACGGCTATATTGGTCGGGTGAATTGAAAATACCGGTTCACTCAATGCGATGATCAGCAAAGCCAACAGTAATAATTGTAAAAAAAAGATCGGCGGTAGGTTAATGCGTCCCCAAAACTTTGAACTCGCCGCTTCGCTGCTTTCAAGAAAGAGCAACAAGCTCGAGAACGCCATCCGTTGGGATTTACGCCGGATCAAATATGGAATCAGCAGCACCGGCAGTGCGAGAAGACCGAACAGGGCGGCAGGGTTGAGAAACTCCATCGGATTACTTGAACAAACCGATGGCCGGCAAGGTGGCGAAGACGAAATCGCTTAGATCGCGATCGGTGACATAGAGAGAGTAATGAATACCGCCTTGGTGGCAGAAACTGCGCAGTTCCGCATTGTGATGCGCTAATTTTGCCTGATAATCGCGGCGGGCGTCGGCGTTCCATTTATACTTGATCTCTTGTTCGGTTTCGCTGTCGATCAGGGCCAAGCTGCCATTGGGAAAGCGTGGATCGATTTCATGACGGGAGAGGATTTGAATGGCGGCAATGTCGAGATTAAACGCGCGCAGCAAATTCAGGCCCGTCTCATAGGATGAGGCAGGCATCAGAAAATCAGAGAGGAGAATCGCTTTGCCCGGCCGGCGCATTTTCTTCAAATGGTCTCCCAGTGCGGGAGCGAGCTGCAGCGCGCCGCTGGGAGTCGCGGCAGCAGCGAAGTTTACGCAGTCGCTCATGCGCCGCCGGCCCCGATAGAAGGGCGTGGCTTTAGTACCGCTTCGCTCCTGGAGCAAGTGCAATTTTACATGATCATGGTTGGCCAAGATCACGTAGCTGAGCGCCAAGCCGACGTGAGTCGCCGGCAAATATTTCAATTCGCGCGAGGGATATCCCATCGAGGCGCTGGCATCGATAAAAACATACGCGAATAGATCTACTTCCTCGCGAAACAGTTTAACGTAGAGCTTATCCGTCCGCGCGTAAATCCCCCAATCGAGATAACGCAAGTCGTCACCCGGAGCGTAACGGCGATAATCGGCAAACTCCAAACTGGTGCCGCGCCGGGGCGACGAGTAGCTGCCTGTGTGGCTGCCGAGAAATTCTTTGCGCGTACGTAGACGCAAGGCTTCGAGCTGGCTGAGAAATCGGGGTGTGAAGGGGTTGGGTAACATGTGTCGTAACGCCTTACTCAACGTAAGCGATGGGATCGACCGCGCCGGCATCACGAAACCCTTTGAGGCGCAGCTGGCAGCTATCGCACAGTCCGCAGGCGAGATTGTCGTCGCGAGGATCGTAACAACTCCAGGTGAGGCCGTAGTCGACGCCAAATTCGATGCCTTTCGCGATGATGGCGCCCTTTGTCATGTGCAAAAGCGGCGTATGAATCCTTATATGAGTCTTACCTTCGACTCCGGCCTTGGTGGCAAGGTTGGCCATCGTCTCAAAAGCGCGAATATACACTTCGCGGCAGTCAGGGTAACCGCTGTAATCGAGCTGATTGGCACCGAAGAAAATATCGTCGGCGCCGATGCGTTCGGCCAAGGCGAGTCCGAATGACAAGAAAATGGTGTTGCGTGCGGGAACGTACGTTGCCGGGATACCATTGGCTATTTCCGCCGTGCTGCGGGCCTTGGGAACCTCGATTTCATCGGTAAGCGCCGAACCGCCGATGGCGCGCAGATCGAAATCAATCACCAAATGGCTGCTTGCGGTCAAGAAATTGGCCACACGGCTTGCCGCGTGGATTTCGCACGCGTGACGCTGGCCATAACGGAAGCTGAGCGCATGAATCGCGAAACCGGCGCGTTTGGCGATGACTGCGGCGGTCGCTGAATCCACGCCGCCGCTGAGCAAGACAACGGCAGGTTTGTTCAACATAATTTAGGAACGCGGAACCTTAGTTCCTTCCATCGGATAATGTTTCTGATACCACCCAACGATTCCTTCATTGAGAACCTTCATATTGCGATAACCGTTTTCGTGGAGAATGCCATAAGCCAAACTGGCCAGGTGATGGGGGCACGCTCAATAGAGTACCACGAGCCGGTCGTGCGGGATGCTTTTCAAATATTCTTTGAACTCCGCCAGCGGCGCGGACTGGGCGCCCAGGATGTGTACCTCGTCGAACTCTTCTTTCGTTCGCACATCGATCAGCATGGGCTTGGCACC
>DATLCH010000098.1:0-2241 GCA_035526465.1 Candidatus Limnocylindrales bacterium
TCACCGTGGCGCTGGCGCCATTAAGCGGCTACTTGGCCGACCGGCTCGGCCCCCGCATTCCCGCCACGGTCGGAGTCGTGTTCATGATTGTGTCGCTGGCCCTCGGCGGACTGCTGCGCGTCGACTAGCATTGGCTGATGCCGACGTTGCTGGTCGTGGTCGGTGCCATCACCAATGGCATATTCAATCCCGCCAACTCGACGGCGATGATCGCCATGATGCCGAAGGAGCACCGTGGTTTCGCCTCGGCGATCAATCATGTGACCTTCGGTTTCGGCAGTGTGTTCGGCGTGGCGCTGGGCGGTTTGTCGATGTCCTTGGCGTTCGAGCATTATACCGGCGTGAGAGCGGCGACATTGACGACCGAGAATGCCGCCGGATTCGTCGCCGCGCTCAATCTCACCTTTGTCGCAGCGATTGTTTTGACCCTGGTAGCGATTGTCACGTCAGCGCTGCGCGGCGCAGAGAAGCCGGGCTAGGAGACATTTCCGATTTCAGTTTCCAAAAAATAATATTGCAGCCGTGGTGGAAGTACGCTGCGTCAAGGAAATTCGGTTGTAATCGAACTTCGATCTGAGAATAATCCGGCCAGTGCACGAACTAAAGGAGGAGGCTCATGAGCGAAAAGATCGTTTATCTCAATGGCGTATTCGTGCCCGAGAACGAAGCCAAAGTATCGGTGCTCGACTCCGGGTTCAATGCCGGCGACGGGGTTTACGATGTCACCCGCACGTTTGCGCATCAACCTTTTCGTCTGCGCGATCATACGGCGCGGCTGTTTCGATCGCTGCGCTATACGCGTATCGACTGTGGCCTATCAATAGAACAGATGGAGCAGGCAACCCTCGCTGTGCTCGAACGTAACAGGCCAACGCTGGCCAAGGACGAAGATGTGGCGATCTGGCAGGTGGTGAGCCGCGGCATGCGCTCGTCGCGCGGCAATCATTCTTTGGGCAAAGCGACGGTGGCAATTTATTGTATCTCCATCGGCTTCGAAGAATTCGCGCGGGATTATCTCGACGGCGTGAAGCTGGTCATTCCGTCGACGCGGCGGATTCCACCGCAGTGTTTGGAGCCCAAGGCCAAGATCAACAATAAAATGAATCACAACATGGCGATTTTCGAAGCGCGCCAGGTCGATCCGCACGCGATCCCGCTGATGCTCGATCTCGACGGGAACATCAGTGAATCCAACGCCCACAACTTTTTTCTCGTCCTCGACGGCAAGCTGTGCACGCCATTGAACAAGAACGTGCTCGACGGTATCACCAAGCAAGTCGTGCACGAGCTGGCGGCGAATTTGGAAATCGAGGTCGTCGAAGGCAATTTCACGGCCTACGATGCTTACAACGCCGAAGAGGCATTTCTTGCCAGCACCAGCCCAACGATTCTGCCGGTGCAGAGCATCAACGGGGTCAGACCGACCCAGGAGATTCCCGGACCCATGACCAGGCGCCTGATCCAGGCTTGGAATGAACTGGTTGGCTTAGACATTGTCGAGCAAGCCTTGGGGCATTTGGAATCGACCGAGCGTGATCGTTTGTTAAAAGAGTGGCGGAGCAGAAGCGCGTCGTAAGACGCGCCAAAGTCAGGAACAGCCGAGGACCCAATGAAAAATATTATCGCCACTGCAGTGATGGTGGGAGTTTTGTTTTCGCTCACAGCGTCGATATCGGGGCAAACTCTCAAAACCGGGTACATCTCAAAGGACCTGAACTACCTGCCATTTTTTATCGCGCAGAAAAAAGGTTTTCACGCCAAAGAAGGGATCGCGGTGGATCTGGTCAGCATCGGCCGTAGCGACATACAGCTCCAAGCCCTGGTGGCAGGCGAGCTTCACTTCGCCAATATCAACGCCGACAATATTATCATCTGGAATGAGCGCACCGGCGGCAATCTAAAAGTTGCCGCGGGCTCGAGCAATGCGGCACCGTATCTTCTGATCGGTGCCAAGAACATCAAGCGCATTGAAGAGTTAAAAGGTCAACGGATCGGCGTCAATAGCTTGAGCGGCGGGGCGACGTCAATCTTGGTCAGCTATTTACGCAGTAAAGGTCTGCTGCACCCGCGTGACTATTCGATGTCGGTGATCGCCGGAGGCACGCCGGCGCGGTTGAGCGCACTTGAAAGCGGCGCGGTGGCCGGTGCTGTGCTGGTTTTGCCATTCTCCGATATCGCAATCGACAAAGGTTTTACTAGACTGGGCGACACCACCGAGGTTATTTCGAGCTACCAATTCAA
>DATLCH010000070.1:0-4984 GCA_035526465.1 Candidatus Limnocylindrales bacterium
TGTTTGTGTTGTTCGTAGATCTTCGACAATAAATCATCGTCGTCGATGCGCAGGGCGCGCCGTAAGCCTCTCCCGCCGCCGACATCCGGCGCCGCGACTCGGTCACGAAAATACAGAACGTTGCCTGATCGTTCTAGCCTGCGAGGCTTGGGCACCGAGTCTGGGTTTCTGACCGCTTTGAAACGCGGGAGAAAATGGCCGCCTTCCTTAGAGTTGACAGATGGTTCAGCCGGCATAATCTACTCTCAATATCATGGAACAGAGGCTTTGGGACCAGACGTGCCGCCTAAGATAAGGGAACTCATTGCTGACCTTCAGCAAGCAGGTTTTGTCGATCGGGGCGGAAAGGGGAGCCACCGTAATTTTGTTCATCCTAAAGTCGGCAAGCCGATAACTATTTCTGGTTAACCGGGCGACGATGCCAAACGTTATCAAATTCGAGCCGTGCAGCTCGCGGTCGAGGAGACGAAGAAATGAAAGACAGCGCGAAATACGCAAAAATTGTCGAGTGGTCCGAAGAAGATCAATGTTACGTCGGTAGCGCGCCTGGCTTAATTTTCGCTGGCTGCCACGGCGCTGAGGAACAAGAAGTGTTCCAAGAGCTGTGTCAGATTGTCGAAGAAGCGATCGAGATCTATCGCAAAGATGGTAAGCCACTTCCGCCGCCAACATCGGGTCGCGACTTCGCTACGAAGATGCAGAACGTTGCTTGATCGTCGCACCGAGAAGGCCTATGCGTCCAGTGCAGGTTTGTAACCCGCGGTGAAACGCGGACAGCAATATCCGCGCTCCGCTAAATCGACTTCATCCCTCGACAGACAACCACCGACGCGCCAGGGCATAGTGAACCGTCAGATCATTCAGTCTTCGGCCGTTCAACGGGCGGGCAGATAGGAAAAATCGAAGACCTGATTAACCGGGATTTCTTTGGTGATGCCTTCTGTCTGACGGGCGTCGCGGATCGTGTCGGTCATGAGCTGGGCATCGACCCGACCATCGGCGGTTTCCACTTGTTTGTGTTGTTCGTAGATCTTCGACAATAAATCATCGTCGTCGATGCGCAGGGCGCGTTTGAGAGTCGGAAAGACTTTGACTTTATTTTCTTTCGCGAAAGTTCTCGCGCGCGCCAGAGCGCGGGTCAAGCGCCGGACTTGATCCGGCGACCGTTCTAAAGTCTCGCCCAACGTTGCCACGCCGGTGCTCGGCAGGCGCACGAAATTTCCCGAAAAACCCAAATTGGTCAGTCCTTCGCGGTAGGCGAGGAAATTAAATGGCGGGTTTAACATGGCGGCGCCAATGCGGTTGGTTTTCAATGCACTGATCATCGCAGTTTGGCCGGGGATCGTGATGATATTGACTTGGCTGGGATCGATCTTCGATTGGGTAAGAATTCGCCGCATGATGATGTCCTGGAGTCCGCCGCGGGACGAGATCGCCAGAACTTTGCCTTTCAGTTCAGAAATGGTGGCGATATTAGCTGCGCCGACGAGATCCTGCAGTGGCCGATCGACGAATAACATGACGATCCGCACGTTGATGCCACGGATCGCGGCGGCGACCGCGGAGCCCATGGTGGCGGCGTATTGAATATCGCCGGCAAGCAACACTTTGATGTTGAGTGACGCTGGCATCACGACCATCTCGGCGTTGAGGCCTTCTTGTTGGAAGAAGCCGTGTTCTCGGGCAACGAAGAACGGCATGGCGGTGATGGTCACCGATGGCAGGCCTATTTTGATGTTCTCGGCGCGGGTGGGAGATGCGTAAAATTCAATCGCTAACAAGATTGCAGTAACGGTGCTGAGCATTCGTAGCCGATAGGGGCGAGGGAACCGGAACTCGTGGCGTCGGCGAATTGGTTTCATGGTTGTCAAATTCTCGTTGCCGCTATGCTGGTCAATCCAGTGGATACAGCTTGCGTGCGTTGTCGTTCAATATTTTCCGTTTGGTTGCGGCACTCAGTTTCGGATGATTGACGATCGGCTCCGAAGCGCCGGGCCAGTGGCTGTCGAAGTGGCTGTAGTCTGAAGCGAAAACCAGCCAGTCATCGCCGAACACTTCGATGACATGGGTGAGTTCGCTTTCATCCGCTTCAAAGGAAAAATAGAGCTGGCCGCGTTCGAGTAGTTTGCTGGGTGCTGCGTTCATGTCCGGCAACTGCACGCCGAGAACTTCGTAATGCTCGTCCATTCTCTCGACCCAATAGGGTAGCCAGCCGCAGCCCGATTCCAAGAATACGAAGCGCAGCTTGGGAAAACGATCGAGCACACCTTCGCCCAGGATCACCGACAAAGCGATCATCTGCTCGAAAGGATGACCGAACAGGTGCGAATAAAAAAACTTGTCAACGCGCTCGGTACCGGTGGCGTCGGAGCCGTAACGGCCGAGAAACATATGCACGCAGATCGGTATGTTCAGCTTCTCCGCTTCAGCATAGAGTGGAAAGTAATAAGGATCGCCGAGATGCCGGCCTTTGACGTTGGGAAAGATCGAAGCGCCGACCATGCCGAGTTGTTCGACGCTGCGGCGCAATTCTGTCACGCTCGCATCGATGTCCTGCTGTGCCAAGGCAGCGGTGCCTTTGATGCGCTGGGGATCCGCGGCGCAATACTCGGCGAGCCAACTATTGCGCGCAGTGGCCAGGGCGGCGGCGAGGCCGGCGTCGTCCAAGGCCGGCAAAGTTCCGGCGAGACCGGCGCCGAAGAGCACGGCGACGTCGATGTTTTCGTCATCCATGTCTAGCAAGCGCGCCTGCGGATCGGTCATCCCCGGACGGCGCGGATGAGGGCGGCTGTACGGACCGCCAACGCCGATGCCGAGGCCGCTGGGACGCGGCCAGGCTTTGCCTTCGATGATCGTGCGCAGCTGGCCGTTGCCGCTGTCGCGCCGTTCCGGCGCCTGACTTTGATATTTCGCCGGCAGACGCGCTTTCCAATCGATGTGGTTTTCTTCCAAGTGGCCGTCGGCGTCGACGGTGCCGAATAGGTTCATAAATCCTCGCTGCGCTCGTGGGGAATTACAGATTACAATTCCACATTCCAAGTTATCAGGCCTAAGTATCGAGCAGGGCCGGGAAGAAAACTTCTTCGATCTTGGCTAGGCGCTGGGTTAGGCCTTCTGCGTGGGAGTTGCGAAAGAGGGTTTCGAGCATTTTGCGATTGTTGGCGATGCCGAACGGAAACGGATCGTTGCCGACCATTTTTTCTTGGCTGGCCCGATCGCTGTCTTCGAAATACAGGTAAGCTGGGTTGCCGTAGTTGCCGCGCTCGTAGGCAATGCGCTTGCTCTCGCTGAACAGTCGGACGATTTCGCCGGGCAGCCAAGCATTCTCTTGGAGCAGGCGACGCTGCGCGACGATGACGTGATTGGCCGGTACAATGCCGGTTTTTTTATGAAACTGTTCGACGATCGACAAACCGCCGTCGCTAAACAATTTTCTTAGCCGCGGATTGCCTTCCAGCGGTGTGCCGCCGTAGCGGTCGATATTTAATGTCATCAGCTTGGCGTCATGGCGCGGTGCAAAGCCGTAGGCCGCATCGATTTCGCCTTTGTCGAGCATAACATCGAAGGTCTGCTCTTTAGTCAGCCATGTTGTCGATATGCCAGCTGGCGGACGGCTGTCCATGCCGAGTAATCCGCCGTGGCTCAAGTCCTGAACCCGCCCGATGTACCAGGAGATGTCTTTGGGCTCAATGCCGCAGAGCTCGCGCAGAATAATCCGAAACCACAAACCGGCGGTCATGACATAATCAGGAATGCCGACGCGTTTGCCCTTGAGGTCGCACAGGCCTTGAATACCGGCTCCCGTGTTGACGAATAGGGTCATCCAGACAAATGCTTTGGCAGGAAAGATCGGCAAAGCCGCCCATTGCCAACGGTCGCCTTTGGCCTGCTCCCGGGTGATGAGAAATTCCGACAGCGACATTTCGAAGACGTCGAACTCGTCGTTCTTGAGATTTTTATAAAACAGTTCCGGCGGCGTGGTGACATGGATGTTCAAAGCCGCTTTGTCCGATTTGACGCTGCCGTCGATCAACGGCTCGAAGCGCGGGTTCTTGGTGACACCTAGTTTCAGGTTCAACATGCAAAGCTCGTTTCGTAAGAAGATGTCTCATTCATACGCTGAGGTGCAATGGAAGGTCAAACTCTGCCGAAGGTGAAAGGTCTGCAACACGAAGCGCACGAAGCTCGGAATCTTAGTTGCTCAAGCGCGCGCGCTTGAAAATAATTTACTTAGGCCTGGCGTCACCGGCTTGTCAATAAATTTTGCGAGCATCGCTAGAGATCGGCGACCCAGTTATGTCGATACTGGCGATGCATCATTGGACATTAAGGGGTGCTTCAGGTAAGAGAGGAAATCCTACGTTCGCAAAAATTCGGAGGGCTTGGAATGAAAATCTGTCATTACAACAACAATCAAGCCGGCGTCGTTGTCGGCGATAAAGTGATCAACTTCGGTGATGCCATGATCAAAGCTGGACTGGCGCGCCAAGGCTATACGATGGTCGAAATCATCGACGCCCTGGCGAACAATTCGGCGGCGATGCAGATCGTGCGTGACGCGGCCAATAGCTCGGGTGGTCTCGACGTGAAATCGGTGAAACTTCTGGCGCCGATCCAAAACCCGGGCACGCTGTGGGCAGCGGCGGCAAATTACGGCGCGCATCGCGCCGAAATGGTCCAACGCATGGGCAATGCCGAACGCCCCGTCATCAACAAAGATGATTTGATGGCCGAATTTTTCATCAAGACGACATCGTCGATTATCGGGCCCGGCGATACGATCATTTTGCCCAAGCGCTCGAACCTGGTGGATTTCGAGTGCGAGCTTTGTGCCGTCATCGGCCAGCGCGCGCGCAATGTCAGCGAAGCGGATTCGCTGAACCATGTTTTCGGCTATATGATGTGCTGGGACATCAGTCAGCGCGATCCCTGGGGCAAGGGCATGCACAATACGCGCAATATTCGCAAAGGCATGGATACTTTC
>DATLCH010000072.1:0-6459 GCA_035526465.1 Candidatus Limnocylindrales bacterium
ATCGGCAACTATGTATTCCGCAACTCGGTGACAGAAGCCGATATTTTGCCGATGACTTTGAAGGTAGCGACGCAGAAAACTGGTCTTAAGAAAGTTGCCGTGCTGTACGGCAACGATGATATTTTTACCAAGAGCGGCTACGACAATTTTAAAAAGACTCTGGAAGCACTCAAGATCCCGGTAACGACCACCGAGACTTTTGCCAAGGGCGACGTCGATTTCAAGCCGCAGCTAACCAAGATCAAAGCCAGCAATCCCGACGCCGTCGTTCTCTCCGCTTTGGTAGCAGAGGGTGCTCCGGTTATGGTGCAAGCGCGCCAGTTGGGTATCACGATCCCGTTTATCGGTGGTAACGGCATGAACTCGCCGAAAATCTTCGATTTAGCCCAAGGAAATTCTGACAATCTGTGGGTCGGAAGTCCATGGTCTATCGAGAATCCGGCCGCGGAGAATAAGCGCTTCATCGCCGCATATCAAAAAGCCCAAAGTGCCTTGCCCGATCAATTTGCGGCTCAGGCCTACGATGCCATGTACATCGTCGCCCAAGCGCTAAAGAAGGTGAAACTCACGGGCAAACTGGAAGCCGATCGCAGTGCTTTGCGCAACGCTTTGCCCGAGGTGCAGATCAACGGGGCGACCGGGGCTTTCAAGTTCCGCCAAGTAACTGGCAAAGACGGCAAACCGGCCGGTTATGATGCCGTGCAGAGCGCAATCGTGATGATGACCAAAGGCAATCAGTACGTCATTCAAAAATAGCGGATGCTTGCCCAGCAACTCGTTAATGCGATTTCTCTGGGCGGCGTCTATGCGCTGTTTGCTCTCGGTTTTACCCTAATCTTCGGCGTCCTCAACGTTGTCAATCTCGCCCACGGCGCTATTTTTATGCTCGGCGCGTATAGCGCGCTGCAGGCGGTGTTGCTTTTCAAGTTGCCTTTGACGGTTGCAATTCTCGCCGCCATGATAGTCACGGCGGCCGCCGGTTGGCTGCTCGATTACTTCATTTTCGCGCCGCTGCGGGCGCGTCAGGCACCCCACTTGGCGCCGATGATCGCGACTATCGGATTGGCAATTTCGCTCACCAGCACGATCCAAGGGATGTTCGGCGCTGAGAATTTGCGCTTCCCGGTGCATGGCTTGGCCGCGGAAACCCTGCAAGTGGGCGGCGTGCAAATTACCGCGTTAGAACTGCAAATCATCTTTCTGGCATTTTTGTTGATGACCGTACTGCTGTGGTGGCTAATGCACACGCGCATGGGGTGTGCGCTACGCGCGGTGGCGGAGTCGCGCAAAGCTGCAGCGATCTTGGGCATCAACGTCGAGGGGCTGTTTCGTCTAACCTCGATGATCGCCGCTTCTTTGGGCGGGGTGGCTGGTGTATTGATCGCGCTCTACACAAACGCGGTATTTCCGCAAATGGGCCAGCCGATGTTACACAAGGGTATTGCCGTGGTCATCCTCGGCGGTATGGGCGACATCCGTGGTGCTTTGCTGGGCGGTTTTTTCCTCGGCTGCGCTGAAGTGTTTTCAGTCGCGTATATCGGCTCGACTATGCGTGATGCAGTTGCTTTTGGTCTCTTGTTCACGATTTTATTACTTCGCCCGGAGGGTCTCTTCGGCAAAGCCGCACAGCGGCGTGCTTGACCTGAACGACCCGACGTAGTGCAGCGTTTAAGTGAAAGCTCAGGGTTCGCAGCTGTAGATAAATTATTTTCTCGTCACCGAAATGGAATGGCTCGAAACCTTCTGGGCGACTTACAGTACTCTGGTGCTTTCCGTCGGGACCAACGTACTGTTGGCGCTGTCGATTTATCTGACGCTTGCGTGCGGGCTTTTGACCGTCGCTAATGCCGCCTTTATGGGGATCGGCGCGTACGCTGCGGCACTGCTCAGTCTGCACGGCAGTTTGCCTTTTTATTTGTCGTTAACACTCGGCGCGCTGTTGCCGGCAATGGTGGCAGCGATGCTTGGTCCGCCAACGCTACGGCTATCGGGAGTTTACCTAGCCATGGCGACCCTCGCGTTCGGCGAGATCGTCCGGATAACTCTACTCAACACCGAAAACCTTACCGGAGGCGCTCTCGGACTCAACGGCATCCCGCAGTACACTCGATGGTTCGACGTCTTTGCAATCGTTGTCGGTGCGCTTTATGTGCTCGTGCGCTTTGCCGGTTCGCGCATAGGCCGTACCATGATCGCTATCCGTCAAGATGAAGTTGCCACCGAACTTATGGGGCACAATGTGCGGGCTTACAAGCTTTACGCGTTTACACTTGGCGCGGGACTGGCTGGACTCGCCGGGGGCTTGAATGCTCACTTCACGTTTTTCATCAGTCCCAATGAGTACGGCTTTGACCGCGGCGTGGAGATACTGGCAATGGGGGTATTGGGCGGCACGGGTAGTCCTTGGGGCGCAGTCATAGGCGGCATACTGATCACACTTTTGCCAGAGTTGCTGCGCAGCCTTGGGGATTACCGGCCGCTGCTCAATGGCGTAATTCTGATACTGATCATTCTTTATTCGCCCAACGGGATCTGGGATCTGAAGCGCTTGATACGGAGCAGGCATCCTGTGCCGGTAAGCTAGGTATGCTCATTTTGTCTTCGATCACGAAAGCTTTCGGTGGTCTGCAGGTGCTGCAGAACATTAACTTGGCAATTCCCGAACAGCGTATTTTCGGCTTGATTGGCCCCAACGGAGCGGGAAAGACCACGCTGTTTAACATAACCACCGGTTTACTGGCGCCGACAAGCGGCAACATCGAATTTTTTGGTCACTCGTTGACAGGATTGGCGCCCCATCAAATTGTCCGTCTGGGCATTGCCAGAACCTTCCAAAATATTCGCATTTTCAAAGATATGTCGGTGATAGAAAATGTAATGGTTGCGATGGTCCGGCAAGCTCGATATAGCGCTTTGCGCGTGCTGGTGCCGCCAGCTTTGTTAGGGGCTCAGTGCGTAGAACGATCGGAGGCTCGGAGTTTATTAGCGAGAGTCGGATTAGCTGCGAAGGCGGGGATCCTGGCCGGAAGCCTTTCCTACGGCGAGCAGCGACGCTTGGAGATCGCCCGGGCGCTAGCGACCAGGCCCAAGTTTTTGCTGCTCGATGAGCCGACCGCGGGCATGAATGGCACGGAGAAGCACCAGCTCATGGAAGACATTCTCAAGATGGCCGAAAGCGGCTTGAGTCTGCTTATCATCGAGCATGACATGCGCTTCATTATGGGTATTTGTCAGGAAATTGCGGTACTCAACTTCGGCCAACTAATCGCCCAAGGCACACCGGAGGCGATACGCGCAAACCCAGAAGTCGTTGAGGCTTATCTTGGCAATGAGAGCGACGGCGTTATTATGTTCGCGAAATGATCGTTATGAGCTTCTTGCTTGAAGTCACAAATCTGCATGTTCACTACGGTGCGATTGAAGCGGTTAAGGGCATCGATTTGTCGCTTCAGACGGGAAAAATCACCACTTTGCTTGGCTCTAACGGGGCCGGGAAGTCGACGACGTTGCTGGCAATTTCGGGATTGTTGAATCCAAGCGCCGGCACTGTTCTGTTTGATGGCAAGGAAATTTGCGGGCGCGCGCCGCATCAGATCGTAGATATGGGAATCGTGCAGGTGCCGGAAGGACGGGAGATTCTCGCTACCCTGACCGTTCGCGAAAATCTGCTTCTCGGCGCGTATCGGCGCCGCCATGATGGGAAGATCCACAGCGACTTGGAAAGGATGCTGGCAATATTTCCGCGCCTGAAAGATCGGCTCGGCGGTGCCGCTGGCAATCTATCAGGCGGCGAGCAACAGATGCTGGCCATTGCCCGTGCTCTGATGGCACGGCCAAAGCTGCTGCTTTTGGACGAACCCTCGATGGGCTTAGCACCGTTACTGGTGCGGGAAATCTTTCTTACCTTAACGCGGCTTCGGCAGAGCGGTTTGACGATCTTGCTGGTGGAGCAAAATGCTCGTCAGGGACTCAAGATTGCGGAGCATGGCTATGTCATGGAGGATGGCGTCATCGTTTTATCTGGGCGCAATGACGATCTGCTCCAAAACAAACAAGTGATTGCCGCTTATCTGGGTGGATAATTCGCATCGCGTCACACCTGCAAACCAAAGCGCTAGGAACACGATGTATGCCTCGCAAAGAGTCGAGGGAACTGCCGTAAGTAGACATTCATAAGGCAGGCGGAAAACTTACAGATTTGTTCTTAATTGTACCGATCATCACTATTTGTGCGCTCCTCTCTCGGGGTAAATTGCTGGATTTGTCCGCTGATTACGTAGCTGTCAGATCCTGTCCCGGCACTTTTGCCGGCCTTTAGTGGCACAAAATCTGCCTTGGTTAGCCTTGTAAATAGGCCCGCAATCGAAGGAGGAGTTTCTATGGACGAAATCTTAACCGCAGGAGAAGTTGCCGAGTTATTACAAATTCACCCGCGGACAGTTTATAAACTGGTTAAGCAGGGCTCGATTCCAGGGCGAAAGTTCGGTGGCGGATGGCGTTTTAGCCGGACCGATATTCTCGCGATGGTTTCGCCCCAAGGCCAACCGCCGGCGCCGCGTCAACTGCACACGGAAGAACGTTAAACTTCAACAACCAACTTCATTAAGGAGCCCTCCGATTCGAGACGCGCCGGTCTCGACGGAGGGCTTCTTATTTCAGATTCCAGCGCTCACATTCCAACTCTTGCTTCCCATGTGCCGAGCAGTTAGGTAGTTTGGATAAATCTGTTCAAAGGATGGCACTATGGGCGGGGCATTGGCCGGGATCAAAATTGTCGAGGCCGCGAGTTACGTAACCGGGCCGTTTGCATCGCAACTATTGGCCGATCTCGGCGCAGAGGTCATCAAGGTCGAGGAACCCGCGCGCGGTGATCCATTTCGCGGCTGGGGTGAGCGCAACTACGCTGCGACTTTTTGCAGTCTCAACCGCAATAAGAAGAGCGTAACGATAGATTTCCGCACTGACGAAGGGCGCGATGTAATGGTTAAACTACTGACTCGCGCCGATGTGTTTATTCAAAACTTTCGCCCGGGCGTCTTGGATAGGCGCGGTTTGGGTTACGACGATATTAAAAGGCTCAACGCGAAAATTGTCTACTGTTCGATCTCCGGTTTCGGTCCCAAAGGACCCTACCGGGACATGCCGGGCTACGACACCATCGGCCAGGCACGCAGCGGTCTATTGAGCTTGTTGACGGATCCCGGCAAGCCGCAGGGAATGGGCATTTCTTTTTCCGATCATTTGACCGGCATGTACGCCTGCTACGGTGTGTTGGGCGCGCTGATGAACCGCATGCTGACCGGCGAGGGTCAGCACGTCGAAACTTCTCTGTTGCGCGCTTCGGTGTCTTTTATCGCCGAGAACGCCGCGCGTTATTTCGAGACCGGACATGTGCCGCGGCGCAAGCACCGCACGACCACGGCCGGTGTGTTCGCGTTCGAGGACCAGGACGGTTTGGCGTTCGTGCTGCACATGTCGTCGCCGGATAAATTCTGGCTCGGCCTATTCGAGGTCGTCGGCAAGCCCGAGTGGGCGAACGATCCGCGTTTTAACAATCGCAAAGTGCGCGTGGAAAACTACGATGCGCTGAACGAGCAGCTCGCACCGATCTTTCGCGCCGGCAAGCGCGAAGACTGGCTGCGCCGGTTGATAGCTAAAGACGTGCCGGCGGCGCCGATCAATAGCCTCGACGAAGTATTTGCCGACCCGCAAGTCAAATCTTACGGCTTTCCGATCGAAGTTGAGCATCCGCAGATGGGAAAAATGCAGCTCATCGGCAATGCCGTCGACATGAGCCGGACGCCGCCGTCCATCGATTGTCCACCACCAATGCTCGGCGAGCAGACGGAAGAGGTGCTGAGCGGACTGGGCTTGGATGCGAACACGATTGAAAATTTGCGCGCTAAGGGCGCGATCTGAACAATCGAAGTCGGCTTCTCCGACTCCATTACTCCAGTACTCCAATTCTCGAAATGTTCTCATGCGTCATCCCAGTTTAGTTTCACTATCGCACGACCATCACCATGGGCTTGCGTTGGCCTTGCGTTGCCGCAAGCAAGCGCTTGGGCAGATCAAACCGATGGGTTCAGCAGGGTTGCGTGAACGCGCTCACGAGGTATTGGAATTTTACCGCGCTAATCTCCTGGCGCATTTCCAAGCTGAGGAGGAAGTTTTATTCCCGCTGATGCGGGAACAGGTGATGGGCTGTGCCGAAATGCTCGACCAGCTCGTGCGAGATCATGAGCAGATTCGCCGCGCCATGCCGCAGCTCGAAGCCGGAACTGGGTTGGCGAAGTTGATGTTTGATTTAGGCGATTTGCTTGAACGCCATATTCGCAAAGAAGAGCGGGAGTTATTTCCGCTCTTTGAAGCTCACATCGATGATGCCAAGGCTGAGCAGGTGGCCATTAACATAAAAAAACTGCTTAATCCTCCATCTTAGAGCAGCGACCGAACAGC
>DATLCH010000081.1:0-13875 GCA_035526465.1 Candidatus Limnocylindrales bacterium
GGTGTAACCCACATCCATCTCGCCGGAAACCAGAGTAGCGACCAGGGTGGCTGCCGCGCGCACCAGGACTATTTTGGGATCGAGACCATATTTGCCAAAAATCCCCTGCTCCTGGGCGAGATAAAGCGGTGTCGTGCGCGGACTGACCGCGGCATAACCAATGGTAAGTTTGGTTTGCGCCCCTGCCGGTTCCACACGCACTACGATTGAAAGGAAAAGGACAGCGATCGTGGCGACCAATCGTTGTTGATGCGTCATATTCCTCCACGTACTAGAACGAACGCCAAAGCGACGGCACCGCTGGAACTTTATCGCTATTCAAACAATCGCTGCAGCTAAGCATTGAAGGCTCGCCCCTACTTATCCTCTGCCCGCCGCTTTACCGGTTCCAGACCCGGCCGGTATGTCTTCTCATCGAGAAATTCGCGCATGCCGCGTTCGCGGGTATGTTCCGGATCGGCGGCGCGCAACGCCATGCTCTTGGCACCGAGATACTCGTAAGCTTGATCCATATCCATGCCGCGCACGGCGCGGATCGCATGTTTAGTGTACGCAAGGACCATGGGACTTTTGGCCATCAATTCACGGGCAATCGTAATCGTCTCCTCACGCAGTCTATCGGCCGGCACCGCCATGGTGGCGATGCCGATCTCCGCCGCTTTGCGGCCGTCGATGGTCCGGCCGGTCATGGCATAAAACATGGCGTTACGAAATCCGACCATCTCACCGAACACTTTGCTGACATTGCCGCCGGGAATGATTCCCCAGTTCACCTCGGACAAACCAAAGGTCGCATTGTCCGCGGCGATGACGATATCGCAGGCGGCAAGCGATACAAATGCACCGCCGTAGCAATAGCCATTGACCATGGCGATAGTCGGCTTGCGCGACCAGGTGAGCAGCTCAGTGGCCCAGCGCCGGTGCGCCGTCGCGGCGCGAAAGCGAGCCACGGGATCTTTATCGGTTTCGCGGAAGTATTGTTTCAAATCCATCCCCGCACTCCAGCTGTTCCCTGCGCCGGTCAGTACAATGACTTTGGTCTCTTCGTCGGTCTCCAATCCGTAAAGGATCTCTTCCATTTCGACATGGAGCGTCGGGCTCATGGCATTGCGCTTCTCCGGCCGATTGAAGCTAATCCAGGTAATTCCTTCATCGTCGGTCTCGACGAGTACGCAGGTATATTCTTTTTTCTTAGCCATTGGGGTTCTCCTTTATTGAATCGCTCGGAAGAAACGCGGTTGGTCGGCGGCTCATTGACCCTGCTCAACAACCAAGTCTTGGGCAGCAAGCCGATTCGCCCTTGCGTCTTGGCGCGCGACTTCTTCAATTACGGCGGTAAGCGAAGCCGGCGCGGCAACCAGACTCGGTTCGAACAGCTCCGCGAACACCCGATAACATTTTTCAATCACCTGCGGGTGAGCACGCAAGGTTGGCAGCTGACGCCCGATAACATTGAGCGCGAATTGCATATCGCTGTTAAACAGCCGGATACTTTCGCGATAGATTGCCGCGATCGCCCCGACCAGTTGGCGATTCCCGTCGAGAAATTGCCGGGTGGTTGCCAACGGCACCCAGTGGGATTCGAGTTCGAGGCTGTCGGCGATGATCCGCAGGCCTGCGGACTCGGCCAAGAAGGCTTTCTCCGGCGGTAGGAGCGCTGCGTCGAGCGTGCCGCTGAGCAGCGCTTCGTAACTACGATCGTTGAGCCCGAGATCGACGAGTTCAAGATCATCGTCTCGATCGAGGCGCCAGCGTCTCAAGAGCGCCAGCATCATCATACCCGCCATCCGGCGCGGCTGGTTGATTCCCACGCGCTTTCCTTTGAGGCTCCCGATGGACTCGATGGTTGAATTCGCCACCAGGTAAAATGCCGGCCGATTCAAAACGCCGCCGATGATGATCAGGTCGTTGCCGTTGAGGCGGGAGAAGATGAGCGAAGGTGCATTGGGCGTGCCGATCGGCGTCACTTGACTGGCGATGTCTTCAACGACTTTTTCTTCATCAAATTGATTGATGATCTCGACGGCAATGTCTTGCTTTTTGAACAATCCCGCCGCTTCGCCAACATAAGGCAAAAACCGACCGATGCTGGAGGTGCCGATGCCGATTTTAATATTTTCCATGCAGACCTCAATCCAACTGTAACGTTGCCGGCTCATTGGCCATACGCTCACCCGTGCCGACATGGCGTAAGCAAACCCGTAAAGTGTCGACCTCCGCCATCACCGCCTCATCGGGCCGCGGTGCTCAAGCCGCTGCAACTTCCTCGCTCAGCTATCTAGCGCCGAAGCGTAATTGCAATCAACCCCGGCGCCGCGACCGCGGTCCTAAGCGGCCCTCCCGCAGGCTAGACAATAGCGGATACTCGCGCTATTGGGTTGGCCATGAAACCAGATCAATTTATCGACGAACTTTGGAGCTACGCTGCCGAGGTGCCGATGGAGCAACATCCCTGGTTCGACGGCATCGTCAAGCATCGCTGGACCAAGGAACAAATAATTCTCGGTGAGGTGCAGCACTATCTCCGAGTCAGGACCAACCCGATTTTTTTTGGCTATATGGCGATCAACGCAGTTTCGGCCAAAGAATATACGGTGATGGAGACGGTCTTGGAAAATTTCATGGAGGAGTTAGGCGGCAAGCGCACCCATGTCGATATCATGCTGCAGTTTCTCGAGGAGGGCGGCATCGGGCGCGAACAAGCCGACAATGCAGAGCCGGCGCCAGGCACGCTGGCGGCCATTGAAATGATTATCGGCTGTTGCCAGCGCCGTTCAGCCCTGGAAGGCGTCGCGATGCTCGCGTTCGTAGAGAGCCAGCTCGGCGGCGCCGGTAAAATCTCGGAGAAAGTTTATCGCGAGCTCACCGGCCATTATGGTTTTTCACCGCGCGCAGCGGCCACCTACCAACTTCACGCCGCGCAGGACGAAGGCCATGGCAGCCGCCAGATCGACGCCATCCGCCTGCTTGCCACCGATGAGGCAACACAGAACAAGATTCGCGCCGCGGTGAAATTGGGATTGACCGCGTTCACGCTGGAGTGGGATGGCCATGTTCAGGCCATGACGGGCAAGAGAGAGTTCTGGAGCGGGGTTAAAGATTTACAACTGCGCCAACCGATTGTGAATTTGTCGAGCCAGAAGTCTTCAGTCTAGAATAACCGTTGGTTTTCACGTGTCCCGAACGGGAGCACTAGAGGCTTAGGATGGACAAAAAATTCAGATCGGCCATTCGTCCGGCAGATCCTTTCTAAGTTTTTGATATTCCACGTCGTCGCTGTGCTGAGCACGCAGTCGCTTCAGCGCCGCGACGACTTCTTTCTGGCTCTGCTTGACAGCGTTGGAGACCATACCCGTGGTCTCTTCGAAGCCGAGGCCTCAATTGCTATGTCAACCACGCATCCGTTGGAGAATGTAGAGATCGTCATCTCTGCTAGTCATGGCATTTTCCTCAATTCGAGATTCCGGAAAAACCAACTTTCTGTGTCGTGATCAGCTCGGTCGCGGTATGGGGTGCACCAGCTGCGTCGACGTCAACCCGCAGGCGCACGAAGATGCGCCAAGCTTCGCCGCGCCACTGGCAGTGAAAAATAATAAAGGCGTTTTCTGTAACCAGTCCGGCCGGCTCACGACACTGGATGACACTTTCGAACCGTTGACTTGCGCCTGCTGCCACTTCCAGTGCTGGAGTGAAGTGCCGCACAGCCGATTTGAATTGGCCATGGGGGAAGTGCACCGAAACAATAAACAGCGCACCGTCACCAGGGTTGTCTACTTGCCAGAGAATTTGCCAACATCCCTCCGCCACATCTCGTGCCGGGGCGATCTGCTGCAACGCAATGCACGGCTCAGATTTCGATCTCACCAGCCCAGTCTATTCGAGCCGACCCGCGCTGCGCAATTCCTTGCCGGCTGGTCTAAAAAGTGTAGCGGCAGATTTTGGTCAATGACAGTTGCGAGATGATTCTTAATCTCTGGATCTCCTTGGCGCCCACGAGAAACAAACCATTAAACTCGCCGTCGGCGACTTGGTATGATTCGCTTCACCCGCGCGGACCAACCCGAAGAGGTCTAACTCGTCCTCTGGATAGTCGGGAACTGCCCTTCCACGTGCGGCCACTTTTTAGTTTGCGCTTGATGTTTCGCCGCTCGTCCTCTTCCTCGCGACCGGTCATAACCGGGGCGGCCCGGCCGCCGGCTAGAATGCCCCGACGAATATATGCCGGCTCCAGTTCCAATATTTCGCAGACGTCTTTGAATGAAAAAGGCTGAAAGTCGTCTTCCGCGAAAATCCACTTCTTGGCATCCTGGTAAAGACGAATCGCCGAACGCTTCGCGGATTTCTGATACTTCCAATAACATTCGATGGCATCGCTTAGGACGGCGAGCATTAACTCGCGCTCCGCACCCGCGGGTCCGTTTCTAGCACTCGAACCGAACAGGGATTCCGCAATCACGGGATCGACGCTCACGACTTTAGCAAAATCGCTCATGACTATTCCTCTCGCTATGGGCACTACGCCCCGGGCGCGGGTGTTACGCGCCCCTATCAAGTTAAACAAGCCGTTGTATTAGTCGAATTAAACTTACGCAGCGGCAATGCGAGGTGGAGAGCGGCTGGAACGAAGGGAGACGAGCGGCGTGCGAACAAAATCCTGCTGGCGCACGTTGCGGACGTACGTCAGGTAAAACCCCGGCGTGAACAGCCGGCTACCAACTGCTAAGGAGAGCTGTAAGACCTGCGTCAGGCCGCTCTTAGGGGATTGTTCGTGTTTGAAAATCTTTGCGCTGACAGAACGTGGACCGTAGAGAGGATTACGATCATCGAGTTCCGGCTGGCCGATGAGCTGCAATAACACGAAAACCGGTAAGACGCATAAAAAAGCTCGCGCAAGACGACAACGCGCCTGCCCAAACTGCGCGGTTTTAACGCGGAACTCCATGCGCGACGAAAGATATACGACACAATTCAGACGGTCAAGGACCACCAGCCGCCAATCGTGAGCGCCGACAGTTGGATCACAACCACCGCCATGGTTCCAATCTAAGTGCACTCGCTATGGGTTGAGGCTGAGTAGTTTACGCTGCGCTTCGTCCATGGCCGCCGTCCAGACAGTGCGCTCCTTGTAGAACTGCACGGCGCTCGGGTGATAGGGAATGGTCACTTCGGCGTCTACGGCTCGCTGGCGCGTCCAGTCTTTGAAACTTGGATGGAGCGGCGGCAGTTTCTCGACGTTGTCCCAGATGTTTTTGAGGATCGTTTGCACTACTCGATCGTTGGCCGATTTACCGCTGGTGAGATAGATATCATAGGCGTTGACACAGGTGTCCTCGACGATGGCGGTGGCACCGCCCCGCTTGATCCAATACGGATAATAACCCGGCACTGCGGCGCGCAGACGTTTTTCACCCTGCGCCGAACAGTCGAGTGAGATATGCTTGACGCCAATCGCGGCGTCAGCCTCTTTGACCTTGGCAGCGTCGATGGCCGACATGCTGACATCGGCGCGCCCCTGCATGAGTGCGTCGACGCCTTCGTTCACGCCCGGCACCGCGACGATTTTCACGTCCTCCCATTTCATTCCTGCGCCAGCTAGGAAACCGAAAATGTTGTACCAGTTCGACAACTGCGCCGGGTACTCCCCCGTCAAGCGTTTGCCGCGGATATCGAGTACGCTCTTCATCGGCGCATCCTTGCGCACTAGTAGTGCGACCATCAACACCGCCCCGCGCATGACGAGCCTAACATTGGGGGTGTGCTGAAACGGATTGCGTCCGCCGATCTTCAAGCGCTCGGGTCCCTGATAGGACAGCGCCATGTCCACCGCGTTGTTGATGCCAAAATCCACCTCGCCGCTATCGAGCAGCGGCAGAAACGTGCTGGTGCCGGAATAAGGCTGGACGACCATCTGAAATGGCGCTCCCTCGCTGGCCACCTTGGAAAGCCCACTGGCGAGCGCATAAAAAACCGTCCCCGGCGGATTCGAGCCGACCGACACCGAGCGCGGCAACGACTGTGCCTCGGCCCCTGCGCAAAACCCGCCACTGAGCAGAAACAAAAAAGAAACAAACCGAGCAGACCGATACGAAGTCGGCGCCATAGGGTTTCCTCCTCGGATGCGCGACTTTTATAGATAGGGAGCACGCGCTGTCAAGACAAAAGTACTGCCGGTAAATGAGACAAACCACCGCTGACGAGCCGGGGCTTTATAATATCTATGCGCACTTTAAACGGGTGCATTCGACAAAACTGGTTAACGAAACAGGGGTGTCGCGGCGCCGCTTACCAGCATTACGTAGATTCCGAAAAGCACCAGCGTGATCAGCAGATTTCTTTTCCAATGATCACTCAAAGCAATTCCGAATGGGAGGCCCACGATAAAACCAATTATATGGGCGAAGTAAGCGACTTGCGGGTCGTAGCCGGGTATGCGGCTCTTTTCGTAGACTACGATGACGTTGTACACGAAATAGATAACCGCGATTAACCCCTGCGGCGCGAGGAAAAGCCAGGAAAACTTCAGCGGTCGCACGAGCATTACGCATCCGGCCAAGGCGAAGATCGCGGCCGATGCGCCGAGCATTCCGGTGGCGCGGGGCAAATAGGCGACGCCGAGTATGAAGCCTGTCAATCCGCCGGTGAAAAAGATCAGCAGAAGCTTTCGGGCACCCACGGTTTTTTCCAATGTGTTGCCAAAGACAAACAGAAACAGCATGTTGCCGAACAAGTGCAAGACGTTGGCGTGGACAAACAGCGCCACGAACAGCGTCCAGACTTGCCCTTTGCCAGGTTGTTCAGACTGAATATTAAATTGTTTTGGGCAAACGCCGGCTCCTGCTGCCATGCCCACAGGCTGGCCCCGATGCAAGTCAGGATTAGCAGCGAGTTGATCTTCAAAGGACTAATCCAAGAACTCGCGAGGAAGCGATACTGCTAGTATAGCGTCTCTTAAATTAAGGCGCTTATTCTTCGACGTAAGATTCTTCATGATGATCGCTTTGTGCTCAAACCAAGTGTTTTTTTATTTACCACGAGTGATTCATGAGCTTACGCTCGCCGGTAGAGCATGAAATTATCCTCACCCGGCCTATCCCAGCGGACTGGGCGAGGGAGTTCGGATCAGAGCGTCTTGTGTTTTACCCTCGCCCGCTCGGGAGAGGCAAGAGTGAGAACCCGTCTGCGCCGCGAGCCGAATTTCAAAGGATCGTGTCCTTCGTGTGATACTCAGCTCAATTCACGATTTAAAATAAAGTGCCAACAGTGTGAGACTAGCGGCTTGGCAGCGTCGTCACCACATGACCCACGATCAGGCAGCGCTCTAAGCTTCGGCAGGGCCGGTGTGCATGTCTCCTTTTGTATCTTCCGCTTGCGGATAGGCTTCGAAGCTAGTGCGCAGGCTTGTTGTCGGCCAACGGCGAAGGATCAGACCGATGCCTTTAACTAGTGTCGGCGAATGAACTCAAGCACGTTACGGTTAAATGCTTCGGGCTGTTCCCAATTGATTGAATGCGAAGCTTCGGGCAGGACGATAAACTCGGCGCCAGGGATTTGGGCAAGTTGCCAACGCATCACCCAGGGCGGAGCTTGCAGATCTTGATCACCGGGCATTAATAGTGTCGGCACGCGAATCGTCGCGAGCTTGGCGAATGTGATCGTCTGGCGTTGCGGTTGCGCAGACGCGCCCTTCTGTATTGAATTGTCGTGAATCTCCAACCAGAGTTTGAGACCTTCGGGATTGGTCGCCATGTAGCCCATGCTAACCTCGCGAAACTCCGGCGGCCAATTACGAAAATTCGGCAGCGCCGTACGTTCGCGGATTTTGCTCAATGCTTCGTCGACAATGGCGCCCCCACTGGCAGCGACGACCAAACTGCGCAGTTGCTCGGGATGCCAGAGTACATAATCATAGGCGGCGAAGCCACCGCCGGCGACGCCGACAAGATGGAACCGATCGAGTTTGAGAAATTCTGTCAGCGCGTGAAGGTCGTCCGCGATGGTACCGGGCTGAGGTCCGGTGTCAGGATTCGCCACGCTCCGTCCCCAGCCGCGCCGATCGAACGCGATGACTCGATAACCCGCTTCGGCGAAGCCAGGAATATTATACTGCCAACCGTCGGCATTGCCGGTGTTGGCATGAAGCAGGATGAGCGGAATCCCGCTGCCGCCGCTATCGGTGTACCACAGGCGCACGCCCGGGAGATCGGCATAGCTCCCGTTGGTACTAGATGAGTGTGTCATACCTTCGGATAAACCTCCTGCGCCATCCACTCCATTCGCTCCAACGTTTCCGCCGAGGTCGGCCTGCGCACGTCGAAGATCATCGTGTTGACACCGGCGGCAGCGTACTCGCGGATGTCATTGGCGATTTCTTCGGCGCCTCCCATGAACCGGCGACGGCGGTCGGCGATCTTTTTCTCTTTGTCGAAGAGAGAACCCTTGAGAGCGACGTGGATTGTTTTAGGGTCGCGGCCGGCTTTGACGGCGTGTTCTGACACTGTCACCAGGTCTTTTGTGATATCCGCCGGCTCGAGAGGAATCGTCGGCACACCGCCGATGGGATGCCAGCCGTCGCCCAACTCGCCGGCGCGCTTCAGCGCGGCTTTACTGTGGCCGCCAATCCAAATCGGAATCGTCTTTTGCACCGGCTTGGGCAAGAAAATCAAATCGGAGAAATTGACAAAGCGGCCTTTAAAGGTCGGTCGATCGGCAGTCCATAATTCACGGAACGCGCCGATATATTCATCGGTCACCCGCCCGCGCGCGGCGTAGTCGGGCGCCTGGAGGTTTTCGAACTCTTCTTTCATCCAGCCGACGCCGACACCGACAATCACCCGACCGCCCGAAAGCACGTCCAAGCTCGCCAACATCTTCGCGGTCACGATAGGATTACGGTAGGGTAAAATCATCACACTGGTGGCGAAACGAATCCGCTGAGTCGCGCCGGCAAGAAAACTCATGGTCACCAAAGTTTCGAGATGAAAGCCGGTGCCGGGGTACTTGCCGTCGACGGTGTACGGATAAGGAACGGAAATGTTGGTCGGGACGATCACGTGATCTGCGACCGTGAGCAGCGAAAAGTTCAACGCTTCGGCGCGTTGGGCGAAACGTATCAATTCTTCAGAGGCGACAGTCGCACTCGACGCCGGAAGATGTAAACCATACTGCATGAAATATTTCCTCGGTGGTTTGCGACAACTGAGAGAGTTTGTTCTCTCGCCAAGGCGCCAAGCTCGGATCAATTATCATTTCGACCGAAGGGAGAAATCTGTTTCTGACTTCGCGTTGGCGCCTGTGCTCCTTCGGGAGATTGCCGGCTTATTCGTTCTGTAACCCTGGACCTACCCCGCCGTGGCAACTGCCGCGCTCGCCGAAGCCAACACAACTGCATCGCCGATTTGAATTTCGCCGTCGCTCAATACTGCGGCTTTGAGACCACTGCGATGCTCCAAGGCTCTGAAGATCGCCGGAATCTTGGTGACCGCGACTAAGTGCCCGCAGGGTTCGAACAGGCGGATACCGCGCATGCGCACGTTGCCGATGGTGAATTCGCGGCCAAGCAATTCGATCAGCGGCACGCCTCGCGTGACAATGTTACGCCGCGTCAGAATCCCGATCGCATCGACGCCGATCTCTTTACCGGCAAGCTCTAAAACTTCATCCTCGATCAGGCTCACGGCTTTATCCGAACGCTTAACGGCGTTCCAAGATTCGCGATAAAAACGGTCCCCTTCCAGACCACGATCGGCAAAGGCTCGCACGCGCGGCACGGCAACCATCGCCTGCGCGGACGCGGGCGTAATAAAAATCTCCTTGATACTGCCCTGCCATGCCCGGTCTGCTGGCTGATAACCGCGCCATAGTTCGGGCGGCATTTCTTCGGGCATGGGCCGAATCGCTTGCGTCATATCACCCCCAAAACGACACCGGCCACTGATCTCTCAGTGGCCGGTGGTTACACTTGCATAGTTTGGTCGGCGCGATGCTTATCCGGCCTCGTCCGCATAGAAACGCGAGTCTTCGACCGGCGGCACGGTCTTGTTCTCTTCGGAGGAAGCGATTAACGGCTTACCGTCCGGACGCACGCGCATCTCCTCGCCACCCTGGGCCTTGCCCTTGATGCCGGAGCCGACGCGCAGCACGACCAAATTCTCGGTGCCGGTGTTGAGATAGCGATAGTAAGCGCCCCGGGGAATCATCACCCCCTGGTGCTTGCCGACTTTGATCTCGCCGCCTTTTTCGTCGAACACGCTCATTTGGCCTTCGAGAACAATAAACGAGTGATCTTCGTCGAGATGGGTGTGAATCTCGTTCTCACCGCCTTCGTAGTTGATCTTGGTGTGGATCCACATGTTTTCGGTTTCCGCCACCAACTGGGTGATGCGGCCCTGCTTCATGTAGGGCGTTCGCAGTGAAAATTTCTGCGTGCGCGGTTTCTCCGTCGGCGCTAATTTTTTTGCTGGTTCCATCGTTCGTCCTTTCCTGGGGTTAATTTAATTATTAATGCCGTCGACTTTGATGTGGTAGAGATCGAGGACGTTTTGGCGCACCACCTTGTCGATGACGTTCTTGGGCAGATGACCGAGCTCGTCGGTGATGACTTGGCGCGAATGCGGCCACGTCGAGGCGGCGTGAGGATAGTCGCTCGACCACATGAAGTTATCTTCGCCAAACCAGTCCATCATGCGTCCGCCGGCGGGATCGCTAAAGAAGGTCGCGAACACCTGGTCTTTAACATACTCGCCGGGCAACTTTTTCATGTAAGGCAGCGGCGCCTTGGGGCTGTGACGGACATAGTACTTGTCCCATTCGTGACAGTAGAAGGGAATCCAGCCCACTTCATTTTCAACGTAGACCAATTTTAATTTGGGAAATTTCGCCAGCGGCCCGCCGAAAACGAAATCGAATAACGTGTTGGCGGCATCGGTGAGTTTCTGATTGACGGTCATGCGATACGTATCCAAACCCTTGCGGTCGAACCGGCTGTAGTTGAAGCCGGTCAGGATGTGGACATTAACCGGCATGTCGAGCTCGCCGGCCGCTTCCCAGAACGGGTTGTAATAATCGCTGGTGAAAGGCAGATGATCCGGCGGCACCTGCCAGATCATGCAGCCGATCATGCCATTCTTCTTGCAACGTTCGAGTTCTTTGATCGCGTTGGGGATGTTGTACATCGAGATCATGGGAATACCGAACAAGCGGTTGGGCGCCACCTTACAATACTCCATCATCCAGTCGTTGGCGA
Organism: Candidatus Limnocylindrales bacterium; assembly: GCA_035526465.1. Taxonomy (GTDB): domain Bacteria; phylum Desulfobacterota; class Binatia; order UBA9968; family UBA9968; genus DP-20. Next base: position 11,243 of record DATLCH010000081.1, read on the forward strand.
TTTCAAAGCAGGCCTCTTGAAGCGGCGCGTCTTCCATCGCGTAGAGGCGCAATCCATAGGTGGCGTAAAGCACTTCGGCGCTGACGCCGTCCACCGCCATCTCATCCAAACGCGCCTTAGGGTCATGTCCGCCGGGCTTTTCGCCGGCGGTGTTGCGCGGCGGAAACTTCGGGAATTTGGCGGCAAGACTCGGCGGAAGATTTTTCAGCCAGAGATCTTCTGGTTCCATGATATGCGAATCGGACGAGACGATTTTATCTTGGCCGAGCACCTGTTCGGCTGTGCGCTTGACGCCTGCTGCGGTAGTCATGAGTTTCCTCCTATGGTTTTAGGACTTATTTTCTTTTGATTTATGCCTTTTTGGGCCATTTGTCTAGGGCAATCAGGCCGTCGCCAGATTGGACATTAGTCGAACCATACGTTACACCTCTGAACGATGATAAGAGCTATCAAGCGTTATCTCTGCAATTGCTTGTCGATCCTGCTGATCCCTGCTTCGCTCTTCGCCGCCGAAGCACAAAATGCTTTCAACGAAGGAGTAAAACTTTACAAATCCGCGAAATATAAAGAGGCGGTTGCCGCCTTCAACCGAGCGATCAAGGCCGCGCCGAAATCGGACGAGGCTTACAACAACCGCGGCCTGGCTTATGCGAAGTTGGGCCAACAAGACAACGCGCTCAAAGACTACGATGAAGCGCTCAAGTTAAATCCCACTCTCACCGATGCTCAGTTCAACCGCGGCAATATTTTTTTCACTCAAAAGCAGTACGAGCGGGCAGTAAAAGACTTCGACGAAGTGATCAAACAGGATCCCAAAGCGCCGCGGGTTTTCGTCCAGCGTGGCTTGGCATTGTTAAATTTGAAACAGTTCGATAAGGCGGTTTCGGACTTCGACCAGGCCCAGAAGCTCGATCCCAAAGATATTGAAATTTATTCCAATCGCGGCTTGGCTCATCGCCGTCTCGGCAAAAATGATTTAGCGTTGCTGGACTACAGCGAAGCGATCAAGCTCGACCCAAAAAACGGCGAGAACTATAATAACCGCGCCAATGCCTACTCGCTTTTGGGCAAGTACGACGAAGCGCTGAAAGATTACGACGAAGCGGTCAAGCTGAACGCCAAGGACGCGCGCATCTACGCCAATCGCGGCGTCATCAAGCAACGCTTGAAAAGAGATGACGAAGCCCAGAAAGACTTTCAAAAAGCCCTGGAACTGGACGCCAGCTTAAAGGACAAGCTAGCGCCTTTCCTCGGCCCACTTAAAGGTAAGTAAATTATGCTGCGTGTTGCAGATGTTTGGCAATTGACGCTTCGATCACCAAGGTTACCTTTCATCGGCAGGGCGCAGCGTTCCATCCTCGCGCTCCTCCTGTCTTGCGCGTTGAAATCTTTAGTCCCAATCAATGCCATCGCGCTGGTAACTCTCGCAGGAATCATCGGCCCCCTGAACGGAGCGGCGCCAGCGATGGCCGGCCTGGAAGAACCGCTCAAGACCGCGCTCGAGTTGCATGAGAGCGGCAAGATCAAAGAAGCGATTGCCGAATACGACAAAGTCATAAAAGCCAATCCGAAAATGGCCGAAGCTTACTTCAATCGCGGCAATGCCTATTTCGACTTGGGACAAAACCAACAAGCGCTAAAAGACTACAGCGAAGCGATTCGGCTCAACCCCAAAGACGCCGAGGCTTATTTCAACCGCGGCAACACCTATCGGCGTTTGAAACAAGACCCGGCAGCGCTCAACGATTTTACCAATGCCATTAAGCTCAATCCCGACGATGCCAAGAGCTATACCAATCGCGCCAGCATCCACTTCGACGCGCGGCGTTATGAAGCGGCGCTTAAGGACCAAAACGAAGCGCTGCGGATCGATCCGAAGGACGCGCAGCATTACTTTAACCGAGGCAACAGTTATTTGGCGCTCGATAAAAAAGACGACGCAATCAAAGACTACGACGCCGCTCTCAGCCGCGACCCCAAGCTCGCCGATGCCTATTACAACCGCGGCATCGTCTATGCCGATGCATTGAAGTACGACAATGCCATCCGCGATTTCGACGAAGCGATCAAGCTCAATCCAAAGAATCCCGAAGCCTTTTACAACCGCGGACTCGCCAAGGGGAAACTCGGTAAGTTCGACGCCGCCATCGACGACTACGGCGAAGCGATCCGTCTCAATCCCAAGGACGCCGAGGCGCCCTTCAACCGCGGCCTAGCTTACATGCGCGTCGACAAGAATGATTTCGCCGCCCGGGACTTCACCGAAGTGATCGTGCTGCAACCGAAACATGCCGACGCCTACGTTTACCGCGGCCTGATCCGCGTCTATCAGGACCGCGAGAAAGACGCCGACGCCGATTTCCAAAAAGCCTTTCAGTTGAATCCGGCGCTAAAGAAAAAATTGGAGCCGGTCATCGCCGAGGCGAAAGCCAAGGCGAGAAAAGCCGCGAAGTAGACTGCCTCTCTGCAAATGGCGCCGCGGCGGTGCATGAAGCCGACAACGGCTACGCCGAGGTCAGCAGTGGCATCCAACTGCCGAGTAAATCGATGATGGTAAGTCCGTAATGCCGGTGAAAACCGGCATCCATCTTCGTTTTGACTCGCCAGTCAGAAACTGGATTCCGGCGTGCGCC
>DATLCH010000082.1:0-9152 GCA_035526465.1 Candidatus Limnocylindrales bacterium
TTACGTCGAAGCGCCCGTCTACGCTGCCTTTGTCGAAAAAGTTGTCAGCCGAGTTAATGGCATTCGCCAGGGCCAAAGCGCCGACGAGGTCGACATCGGCTGCATGACTTCGGAAGCACAACTGAACAAAGTCGCCGCACAGGTCGATGAAGCCCGTGCCAAAGGTGCAAGAAATCTCACGGGCGGACGGCGCAATCCGAGTTTGCCCGGCTACTACTACGAACCGACGGTACTCGTCGATGTCGATCACTCGATGGCAGTCATGTCCGAAGAAACTTTCGGGCCGGTCATTCCCATCATGCAAGTTAAGGATCCCCAGGAAGCAGTCAGACTGGCCAACGATTCGCGCTACGGACTGAGTGCGAGCATCTTCTCGCGGGACAAAGCGGCGGCAACAAGTCTTGCCGAAGAACTCAACAGCGGCGCGGTTTGCGTCAACGACAATTTGATCAACTTCATCATTCCCGAAGCGCCCATGGGCGGACGCAAAGACAGCGGCTTGGGCCATCGCCATGGCGCCGTCGGCATTCATAAGTACTGTCAACAAAAAACCATTGTCATCGATCGCTTTGGTCTCAAAGAAGAGTTCCCATGGTATCCAGCGAGCAAGAAAAAAGCCGACCAGACGCGTCACCTGCTCAACCTGCTTTGCCACTCGGGTTGGGGCCACAAATTACGCGCTCTCAGAGGGCTTATGCGCAGTTAGGCAGCTTGCACTCCCACCACGATTCATCTAATTAGAAACGATACGCTAGCGAGGTAAATAAATTTACAGGAGAAGGTCCATGGCCAAAGATCTGCCAAGTTTTATTGCCAAAGAGGGCGCCACGCGCGAAGGCGCAGTGATTCGCGAGAAAAATTTCGTTGATGCGAACAATTACGAAACTGTCGCTTACTTGAAGCATTTGGATATCCGCAACGAACCAAAAATGGTCTTGTTCGAAAACCTGCCTGCTTTGAACGGCAAAAAATCCGAATTCCCGATGTTCTACAATCCCTGGGTGTCGCGTCAATATATCGCCGACTCGCTGGACATGGGTGATATTAAGTCGCCGATGGAAGTCAGCTTGGAAGTTGCCAAACTCGAACAGCAACAGGGTAGGATCGAGGTGATCGCGTCGGAAAAAGCTCCGGTAAAGGAAGTCGTGTTGACCGGCGACAAGGCGGACTTAAGAGTGCTGCCAATGCCTATGCATCAGAAAGGCGATTCCGGCCCGTATCACACGATGACCTGCGCCATGAAGGGCTTGGATCAGGAATACTACGACATAACGTTCACCAAAAATAAGTATCACGACCCCAAGCATATGAGCTTCTCGGCGCACAAACATCATCATTTGGAAGCGATGGCTTGCGAATATGAGGAGAAAAATCTGCGCGCGCCGGTCATCGTTATTCTCGGCCACCATCCGGCATTTTATCTCTCCTCCTGCGCCATGACCCCCATGGGCAATAACGATTATCTGACCGCTTCGGCATTTTTGAAGGAGCCCTTGCGCCTGACGCCATCGACCACCTGGGGCGATAAGTTTATGGTTCCCGCGGATGCCGAAGTCATCATCGAAGGTGAGATCTTGCCGGGCGTGCGCAAGGAGCAGAATCCTTTCGGTGAAATTCTCGGCTACGCGCAACCGAAAATGGACGTGCCAGTGATCGAAGTCACCGCCATCACCCACCGGCGTGGCGGCATCGTCGAGGACTTCTGGCCCGGCCACATGGACCATTGGAACCTTGGCTCCGTGCCCAAGGAAGGCAGCACCTACAACGTTATCAAGAAAAACGTTCCTGGGATTAAGGGTATTCATCTGGCCGCATCGGGCTGCGGCCGTTGCATCTGCTACATTTCGATCAAAAAAGAATTCGAGAACGAACCCAACAAGGCCGGCATGCAGGCCTTCGTCGAGATGCCCAATTTAAAACTAGCGGTGATCGTCGACGATGATATCGACGTTTTCAACGAACGTGAAGTGATGTGGGCCGTGGCCACTCGGGTTCATTGGGACAAAGACATCGAGATCATCCGCGAAGTCCAAAGCTTCCGCGGATGGTTGGGCGATACGGTAGCGATTATCGATGCGACGATTCCTCTGAAGTCGAAGGCCGAATGGCCGGTACGCAACGAGGTTGAACCAGCCGCCTTTGAGCGGGTCGCAAAGTTCTTTAAATAGGCTCGGGAAAAATGAAGTAGAAGTACTGGAGTAGACGGAGTTATGGGTTACCGCCCAGCACTCCTCTACTCCAGCACTCCAGAGATAGCCATGGCCGACAAACTCCGATTCATCTACAAAGCTACGTGAACGACTTGCCGCAAAGCAAGAAGTTTCTTGCAAGCAAAAAAAGTCGATTTTGAGGAGCGAGACTACGGCAAGACGCCGTTCACCGAGAAGGAACTGCGCGAACTGATCGGCAGCGATCCGATCGAGGCGTTCTTGAACACGCGCACGCCGCTTTATCGCGAGAAAAACATGAAGCAAAAACCGCCCAGCAAAGATGAGGCGATTAAACTCATGTTGAAAGATCCCAACCTGTTAAAGCGGCCGGTCATTATAAAAGGCAAGAAGAAATTAACCGGCTTCAATGAAGCGGAAGTAAAGGCACTGCTCTAGAGACTTCGCTAGTCGTCAACCCGTTGTAACTTCTGCCGAGCCTGTAGCACAGTCTCCACGGCAAGCTCGGCCGTCGCAGCAAGTGCTGTCAGATGTCCCATTTTACGACCGGGGCGAGGCTCGATCTTACCGTAAAGATGAAGTTTGACCTCGGGCAGTGCACAAGCTGCCGGCCAGTTGGGTTCTCCTCTCTGCCATAGATCTCCCAACAAATTAGCCATCGCTGCTGCAGCGACGAACTCCACCGAGCCGAGCGGTAAACCGCACACGGCGCGCAACTGCTGCTCGAATTGACTGGTGTGCGAAGCGTTAATCGTCAAGTGTCCCGAGTTGTGCGGCCGGGGGGCGAGTTCGTTGACCAGAATCTCACCGTCGCGACCGAGAAAAAATTCGATACACAGAACGCCGACCAGATCGAGTTTATCGGCCAGGGCCCTGGCGATTTCGACGGCCCTGGCATTAACCGATTCGCTCATGCGCGCCGGTGCAAATGATAAATCGAGAATGTGATGTCTATGACGATTTTGAATCGATCCCCAGTGGGCAAACTGGCCGTCTAGGCCGCGTGCCACGACCACGGAGAATTCCAGTTCAAAGTCGACAAACCCTTCGGCGATCATTTGGTGGCCGCCGCAGAAGTGAAACGCCTTCACCGCATCGTCAATATTAGCGACCTTTGCCTGCCCTTTGCCGTCGTAACCGGAACTGGCAGTTTTCATGATTGCCGGGAACCCGACCTGATCCAGTGCCGGTTTGAGCTCGTCAACGGTTTGTACGGCGGCGAACTTCGTCGTTGGAAAGCCGTTACTTGCAAGAAAGTTTTTTTCGCGCAGGCGGTTTTGCGTGATATGCAGAGCCGAGCCGCCGGGGCGAACAGGTACGCAATCCGCGGCCGCCTCAACACAGGCAGCGGGAACGTTTTCGAATTCAAAAGTGACCACTTGAACGGCTTGGGCAAAACGCCGCACGGCGTCAAGATCGTCATACGACGCGGCGATTTCAATATCGGCAACCTGCCCTGTCGGTGTGTCGGTCTCAGGGGAAAACGTATGGACGCGGTAGCCCATTTGACGCGCGGCGATCGCGAACATGCGACCCAACTGGCCGCTGCCAAGCACGCCGATGGCGGCGCCGGGCAGGATGGGATCGACGCGGTGATTCACGGTAACTTATGCTCGCGCACGGCTGTGGTCTGATTGGCGCGGAACTGGCGCAGTTTCTCGCGTAGTTCAGGCCGTTTGTTGGCTAGGATTGCAATCGCCAGCAATGCCGCGTTCGTCGCGCCCGCGTTGCCGATCGCCATGGTACCGACAGGTATCCCGCCAGGCATCTGGACAATCGACAATAACGAATCCATGCCTTTGAGCGCACTACTCTCGACGGGCACTCCGAGTACGGGAATCAATGTTTGCGCCGCGGTCATGCCGGGAAGATGTGCCGCGCCGCCGGCGCCGGCAATGATCACCTCGATGCCACGCCCCTCAGCGCCGTTAGCGAACTCGGCCAGCCATGCCGGCGTGCGATGCGCCGATACGATAAGACATTCATGATCGACGGCAAATTCTTTGAGGGTTGTCGATGCATGCTGCATGGTCTGCCAGTCGGATTGGCTGCCCATGATGATGCTAACTAGAGCTGCAGGTGCTGGTGGCATGTGGGCTAATTCCTTACTACGTTAGAATTAACAACAAGCTTAAACCCTGTTACAGAGCAAAGCATAAGTCAATCCGCAATAGCTCAGTCCTGGCTTGACGAAAGCCCGGCATCTACGTCGAACCGCTACCCGGCGGCTTTTCGAGCGGACTGACTTAAGAATCGGTTGCGTTATCAAAATGACGCTGCTATTTGTTCGAGAGTCTGCGGCTGGGACGATGAGATTTTCCAACCAATCGACCCGCTAAATAAAAAATTAACTTGTCAGGTCTTCGGCGGCGACGTGCTCACGCGCCGTCTCGGCACCCAGTCGGTAGGGAAACCCGGGTGATGCTTGACTTAGCGAGCGACAGATAATCCGCAGCCGCGGAGCGACGTTCCGTTTTCAAATGGTCTTCTCGTATTTACCTGCGATCATCCTGCTGGCGCCATTGATGGCCGGTTTGATCATCGGTCTTTTCTCGCGCCGCCTCGGTCCGAAGGTTTGTCATATCGGTGTCGCGGCCGAGGTAATCGCCTTTATTGGCGCGCTGGCAGTGCTGTACGACGTCACCACTACCGCGCCCCGAACCATTCATTTATCGCCCTCCGGCCAGGGCTTTTGGCAAATAAGTTTGCACCTCGACCGGCTCGCAGCGGTGATGCTGGTGCATATCGCGGCAATCAGCGGCCTGATCCATCTTTTTTCCCTGCGCTACATGCAACAGGAGCGGGGTTATGCCCGCTTTCATAGCCTATTGGCTTTCACCACTTTCGTATTGTTCGGCATGGTCTCGAGTGCCAACTTGCTCCTGCTCTTTATTTTTTGGCAGTTGCTCAGTTGGCTGGTGCCGTTGCTGTCCTTCAACTACGAACACACTCCCACCCTGCGCGGCGCTTTTAGAACTTTTATCATGCAGCGCGCCGGTGACGTTGCCTTTCTCGGCGGCATCTTTGTCGCTGCTCGGGTTTACGAGACTCTCGAATTGGCAGAGCTTTTTACCCGCGCCACTGCGGTGTCAAGCACCCTAATCCTATGGCCCGGTGGGATGGAAATTCACGCCACTAGCGCGATAACCATGCTCATCTTCATCAGCGCCATGAGCAAGTCGGCACAGTTTCCCTTCCACATGTGGCTGCCCGATTCCCTGTACGCACCCACCCCTGTGACGGCCTTTCTACATGCGGGAATTATCAACGCGGGTGGCTTCCTGTTGGCAAGATTGGCGCCGCTGTTCGCCCTCAGTCCGATAACGCTGCATTGGGTTTTTGCCGCCGGCATGCTTACCGCCCTCCTCGGATCGTCGATGATGTTGGTGCAGAACGACATCAAAAAAACCTTAGGCTATTCCACTATTGGCCAAATGGGTTTTATGATTATGGAGTGCGGGCTAGGAGCCTATGGCTTGGCGATTTTTCATTTGATCGCTCATGGACTGTTTAAGGGGTCGATTTTTTTGAACTGCGGCTATGTGATTCATGCAGCCCGGCAGGACCCGAGACTTCCCCGCCGCCATACGCCGGTGGAGGCCCCCGAGTTTTCAAGTCTGGCCTGGGTCACGGGCTTCGTCACGACACTCATCCTTCCGTTAATCATCGTGCTTGGGGCGCACGGCGTCCTGAACATTGCGTTGGGAGATTCACAAGGCACGATCATCTTTCTCTTCTTCGGTTGGGCCACGTCGTCACAGGCGATTCTGACGCTGTACCGCCTGCGGGCGGTTGCCTCTTGGAAGGTCGCGGTGAGCATGCTCTCAGCCCTGTTCATCGTCGTTGTAACCTACCTTTTCGCTGCCGAAAGTTTCACCCACTTCCTGTTTCCAGCGCCGGGCGAAGTGGCGCGCCACTTTGGCGCCGGCGCCTTGCCGGCCGCGCTGTTCGATCTATTGGTAACCGCATTCGCTCTGGTCATCGTCGCCGGATGGATACTGATTTATGCTGCCAGCCATGGTCGCACCATCTCGGTCCCCGCGTGGACAGACAAGTTACAGGTCGCTGTTTACTTGCTGCTCATTAACCGGCTGTATCTCGACACCTTCGCAATCAAGCTGCAAACGCGCTGTACGACGCTGCTCGACGGCTTGAACCGCAGCCGGTCATTTCCTTACATCGCAGGTTTGTTAGCTGTCGCTCTGGCTTTGGTGAATTGGGCGCCGTCGTTGACCATGACTCCGCGACAAGTCCTGCAACTGGTCGCCGTGACACTGATGCTTCCGCTATTCCCGATGCATGTATTCTATGTCGCGGCACTGAGCCGAACATCTGGATATCTCGCAGCAACTCTTGCGGTACTGCTGCCGGCTGCGGGCTCTTTGGGTCTCGCCGATTTGGCTCAAGAACTTCCTCGCGACATCCTTCGAATGATGAATGTACTAGCCCTTGTCGGCGCGGTATACGGATCGATCAAGGCTCTTGCCCAGGTGCGCATGCCGGATCTCGTGGCCTATGCCAGCGTCGCGTTCTTCTCGGTGCTTTGGTGGTATTTCACGGCGTCGGGGACTTTTAACGTCGCGGTCTTCGTTTATATAACCGCCGTGGCACTGCTAACGGCCGCGCAGCTCATTGCCTGGCAACTGCTGCGCAAGCGTTATGGCAATCTCACACTAAATCTATTCCACGGCCTGGCGCGACCTATGCCACGGTTTGCCACCCTGTTCATGTTGTGCGTCATGGCGGCCGTGGTCCTACCGCCGTTTGCACTATTTTCCGGCCCTCTAAAAATGTCAGTGCTTACATCAGGGGCGCTTTCTTTTGGCTTGATCGTCGCTTTGTTCACCTGGTTTGTGGCTTCATGGTATTTGTTCCGTATGATGCAGCGACTTTTATTCGGCCACCACCGTGCCGAGATCCGTTATCTCGATCTGCACACCACTGAGGTTGTCGGTCTCCTAATCCTGCTATCAATTTCAGCCCTGCTCGTCGCAATGCCGAGCGCTTGGATAAATATGGAACCGGTCGATCACAGCCAGCGCGCCACCATGGAGTTGTTGCTGTGGCACAAGTAACCAGCAAACTTTACAGCGAGAGTCAGCGGATGCAGCTCAGAGCCTTGATCCGCCTGGCCAGCGATGTTGTCTCTTACTACTGGCCCATGCGCACATTCGTGCACCACAACCCATTGCATGGCCTTGAGGATTTACGTTTCGAGGAAGCCGTCCAGATTGCTCACAAGACCCTGGGCGGCCAAGGCTTTTTGTCCAATGCCGAGTTTCGCGACTACGTTCGCGTCGGACGAATCCTGCCACGCCATCTCGATGTCATCTTGCAACCAATGGCACAGCTCGATCAGGTAAGACTCGGAATTCGCGAAATTAGTCATTTGGATGTGCTGCGCGCGTGCCTGCTCGGCGACACCGCGGCTCCGCCGTCGGACAGCTTCGATAGCCAATTGGCCCGACATCCAGATCGCAACACCATTAACAATTTGGCCGGCCGCCTCACGCCCAATCTCGCTCAGGCTCCAATGCGCGACGTTAATAGCGGACACCACGACCTCGGTAGCAATGAGACGTTAGCGAGCTGCTGCGATCGCCTTCTCGGCAGCCAAATCACTGAAACAATCAACCGAGAAATGGTCAAATGGTGCGCAGCCTTCCTCGACGAAGGCCATGCTCCGTGGCCGATGCCAGGCCGGGAACACGGATTTTACTCCGCATGGAAGTTTCTCGCTCAACGCGAATGGGCCCCTGGTGGTATCGAGAGCAGCCGAAAGAAACTGGCCGCTCTGCCGCTAGAAGCAGACGATTCACTGCTCCAAAGTTTAACCGTACTGGGCGTCGATGCGAATGCATGGCAAAATTATTTGGCGCTCCATCTCGCCGCGTTGTCTGGCTGGGCTGGTTTCATTAAGTGGCGCACAGATCAAAGGGAATACGAGTGGCAGACCTCCTACCCGATCGATTTAGTTCAGTATCTCGCGGTGCGTCTCTGGTACGAGCGCGAACTAGTAGAGCAAGTCTGCCGACAGCAACTTGGCATAAGTGGAAACCTCGAAGCCCTCTCCGCCCAACTGGTAAAATCCCCCGAACGATCGAGTGAACGCGACGACAAGGAGAAAGCGATCCACGACGACGCTCGTCGGCATGCATGGCGCCTCGTCCTGCTTGCACGATCGCTGGAATTGGAACCGCAGCTGCTAACCCAGGCGCCGGATAACACCTTACGCACGCTTCTCGACTGGATCAACGCATTTCCCGAAACAGTACATGGACCAATTTGGCTCAACGCCTTCGAACTCGGCTATCAAGAACAGCTGCTGGAAAAACTCCGATTCAAGATCGGACGGTTGAACGATCTACCGGCACGTTGGCCGGTCGTTCAGGACTCCGTTGAGATTCACCCTGTCGAAACTGAAGCGAAAGTACGCCCCCAGGCCCAGGCGGTTTTTTGCATCGACGTGCGCTCGGAACCGTTGCGGCGTAATCTCGAAGCCACCGGCGATTACGAGACCTTTGGCTTCGCCGGATTTTTTGCTGTTGCTATCCGCTATCAGGCTCTCGGCAGCGACCATGAAACCGACCAGTTCCCTGTCATACTCAAGACTAAGAATCTGGTTCGTGAAATTCCCCGCAGTTACCACGGACAATTTCTCTTTAGACATCGCAATCGGGAAAAACTTTTCGAAGCGTTTCACACATTGGTTTACGATCTCAAAGAGAATGTCGTGACACCGTATGTCATGGTCGAGTCCCTCGGTTGGTTTTACAGTCTGCCGATGATCGGCAAAAATCTTTTCGCCACCAATTATCGCAATGCTGTAGAGTGGCTTCGGCGTAAGTTTCTGCCGCCCGTCGCGACAACCTTGACGGTCGATAAACTGTCGCGCCAGGAAGTTGAAGAGATGCTTGCCGCCGAACAGCGCGCGACCACGCGCCGGGCGTTACAAGATAAATTTGGCGAGCGCAATTTGAATCT